>CAMYIJ010000052.1:2722-41134 GCA_947258375.1 uncultured Acidimicrobiaceae bacterium | reverse complement strand
ATCTGGCTTCAAGGCTTCTCTCCTCGGGACAAGACGTGAATTGTAGCTTTAACGAGCGGGGACAAGAACTGAGAGGCGAGTACTCAGTACTCAGTACTCAGTAGTTAGTTCCTCCAGGGTTATGAGCCGCTCTTGGCGATGCTCACTAGGAATTCGGCATTTGACTTGGTGGACTTCAAGCGGTCGATCAGCAGCTCGAGCGACGCTCCCGACTCGAGAGCCAGCAGCACTCGACGGAGCTTCCAAACCTGGACCAGCTCGTCCTCGTGGAAGAGCAGCTCTTCGCGACGGGTGCCCGACGATTCGATGTCGATCGCCGGGTAGATGCGCTTGTCGGCCAGCTTGCGATCGAGGCGCAGCTCCATGTTGCCCGTGCCCTTGAACTCCTCGAAGATGACCTCGTCCATGCGCGACCCGGTCTCGACGAGCGCCGTGCCGATGATCGTCAGGCTGCCGCCCTCTTCGATGTTGCGAGCCGCTCCGAAGAAGCGCTTCGGGGGATACAAGGCGGTCGAGTCGACGCCACCGGACAGAATCCGACCGGAAGCCGGTGTCGCCAGGTTGTGAGCACGCGCGAGGCGGGTGATCGAATCGAGGAGGATCACGACGTCGGCGCCCATCTCGACGAGCCGCTTGGCTCGTTCGATGGCGAGCTCCGAGACCTGCGTGTGCTCCTCGGCGGGGCGGTCAAAGGTGGAGTAGATGACCTCACCCTTCACAGACCGCTGCATGTCGGTGACCTCTTCGGGCCGCTCGTCGACGAGCACCACCATCAGGTGGCACTCCGGGTTGTTGACGGCAACCGAGTTGGCAATCTCCTTGAGGACCGTCGTCTTGCCGGCCTTGGGCGGCGAAACGATCAGCCCACGCTGCCCTTTCCCAATCGGCGCAATGAGATCGATGATTCGCGGCAGCATCGAGGTCGGCTGGCCGTCGACCTCGAGGCGCAGCCGATCGTCGGGAAAGAGTGGCGTCAAGTTGGAGAACTTCTGGCGTTCCTGGGCCGCTTCCGGCTCCAGGCCGTTGACCTTGACCGCCCGTACCAGGGCCGGGAACTTCTCCTGGGCCCGGGCAGGGCGCACCGGACCGGAGATGATGTCGCCCTTGCGGAGGCGGGCCTTGCGAATCACGTTGGCGGCGACGTATGCGTCCTTCTCGCCGGGCAGGTAGCCGCCGCAACGCAGGAAGCCGTAGCCCTCGGGGAGAATGTCGAGGATTCCCTCGCGAACCTCGAGCTCCGATTCGTCGACCGGTTCCTGGTTGCCCCGTCCCCGTCCTCGGCGGCGCCGATTGCGGTTGCTTTGCCCGCCCTCTCGCTCCCCGCCGTCGCCCTTGCGTTCATCCGAACGCGACTGTTCACCGTCCGCATTTGCCTTGACTTCCTTGACCGGAACCTCTTCGGATACCTCAGGGAGCATCGCCTCGTCGAACTTCTCGGCCCCGACAATGGCGGCAATGAGCTTGGACTTCTGAAGTCCGTCGTGCTCGACTTCTACGGTCCCCGCCAGCTCGCGGAGTGCGTCGAGGCCCAGCTCTTGAAGTCTGGCTCGTGTGGTCATTCGCCTGGTGCCCCTTTCGGCAGCTCGAAGGCTGTTGGTTGAAACTCAAGTGGGCGGGGTCTCATTGACGGAGGTCAAGTAACGCGAGCGCCCCACCACAGTTGGCTGGATTTCCCCATCACATGCAGCAGAGCTGCCGCCAGCGTTTTGGGGAATGGATAACGATCCGTGGCGGATGTTAATCCGAATCGGTCGATTAGCAAAAGCATCGGCGGCGAAGGAGCGTTCCTTGAAGACTTCGCCTGATCAGACGTCGGGGCTCTCGACCCGAACGACGGATGCCACGCTGCGCACGTTTTCGATCCCCTCGATCGCCCGGCGCGCCTCTCGCTGGCTCGCTTCCGGCGCCAGGTGAGTGACGATCATCAACGTAGCATCCTCGCCCCGGCCCTCCTGAAGCACCGACTTGATGCTGACGTCATGCGCCCCGAACGCGCCTGCCACCTGGGCGAGGACGCCCGGCTGGTCATCCACTTCGAGACGCACGTACCACTTCGTGTCCACCGACTCGAAGGCCACCAATTCGCCAGGCGAGAACCGGATCCGTGGCGCCACCTCGGCGCCTGCCAGAATCTCTCGAGCAGCATCGATCACATCGCCAAGCATGGCCGTGGCCGTCGGCTCGCCCCCTGCGCCCGGCCCGGCGAACAGCAGCTCTTCGATGGACGGCCCCTCGATGAAGACGGCGTTGGTCGCCCCCCGGATGGTCGCCAGCGGGTGTGCCTTGGGCAACATCGCCGGATACACCCGAACGCTCACACCGCCGTCGAGCCTCTCTGCGATGGCAAGGAGCTTGATGGTGTAGCCCAGCTCGGAGGCCCACTTCATATCGGCCTTGCTGATCTTCTCTATGCCCTCATGAAACACGTTCTCGATCCCCGCCCACGTCCCAAACGCGAGGCTTGCCAGGATTGCCGCTTTGGCGGCAGCATCGCCGCCGCCGACGTCCGCAGCCGGATCGGCCTCGGCGTAGCCGAGCGACTGGGCTTCGGCGAGGGCGTCGGCATAGGTGGCACCGTCTTCCGCCATGCGGCTGAGAATGAAGTTGGTTGTGCCGTTGACGATGCCGATGACACGCTCTATCTGCTCGCCGGCCAGTGTCTCGGACAGGGGACGAATGATCGGGATGCCCCCTCCCACCGCGGCTTCAAAGAGCAGCGGAACTCCTGCTTCTTCGGCGGCGGCAAACAACTCGGGCCCGCGCTCGGCCAGCAATGCCTTGTTGGCGGTGACCACCGGCTTTCCGGCGCGGAGGGCTCGCAAGACCATCTCTCCGGCCGGTTCCAGGCCTCCCATGACCTCGACGACCAGGCGCACATCGGGATCGTCGACAACCGCTGCCGGATCGGCGGTGATCAGAGCAGAATCGATCTCAAACGAGCGCGCCTTCTCGAGATCACGAACCGCAACCCGCCGCAGTTCCAGGTCGAGGCCGGTCTTGGCTTCGATTGCGGCATGCTCTTCCACCAGGCGGCGGATCAAGGATCCACCGACAATGCCAGCGCCGAGCATTCCAATACCTACGGTCTTCATCGAGTCCTCGTGTGTGTGGAGCCGGGATACTAGGACGATGGTGTGAATCGCCCTGACATCGCGGCCACTGCCGGTATGATTGTGTGGAATTTCCTGGGGATGGCCCATCGGACCGCGGTGGATTGGAGATGGCTGGTGACGGACGGACCGGGCGACAATGAGGATCCGTACATCGAGCTGTTCCACGAACTGCGGACCTCCCACACGAGCGGAAGGCGCGCACCGAGTGCCAGCAGCATCATCGGAATCGCGGTCGCCTTCGTTGTCGGATTCGCTCTTATCATCACCGTCGTTATCGCTCTGGGCCGGAACAACCCGGACGCCGGTGTGACCGGTTCCGGCATCTACGTCTGTGAAGGCGAACGAGCGACGATCGTGGGAACCGACGGCGACGACGTGATCCGCGGCACCGGCGATCGCGACGGAATCCACGCCCGGAGGGGAGACGACGTGGTGTTGCGTTCCACCGGCGCCGACCTCATCTGCGGAGGCAAGGGCGCCGACGAGTTGAACGGCGGTCGCGGCGAGGACACTCTCAACGGAGGTGAGGGGGTCGATGTCTGCAACGGCCACCAGGCACTAGACACCTTCAAGGGCTGCGAGACCGAAAACCAGTAGTGGTGGTCCAGACAGACCAGAAGCCGGCTCAACCGCTGAGGTCTCGCGCCAGCAAGTCGGCATAGGTCTCCCGGCGCACAACCAGGCGGGCCGCTCCGTCCCTGACGAACACCACCGGCGGCCGCAGCACCATGTTGTAGTTGGAGCCCATCGAGTGCCCGTAGGCACCCGTCACCGGCGTGATCAGCACATCGCCGACCGCTGTGTCTTGCGGGATCATCGCCTCGGCGACGATGACGTCCCCCGACTCGCAGTGTTTCCCCACGACACGCACCGGTAGCTCCCGATCGGCATCGGTACTCCGGGCGAGGAATGCTTCGTAGCCGCTTCCGTACAGGACCGGCCTGGGGTTGTCGCTCATGCCACCGTCTACCGCCACGTAGGTGCGCACGCCGTCGATCCGCTTGATCACCCCGACGCTGTAGGCCGTGACGGCCGCCGAAGCCACGATGCTTCTGCCCGGTTCAGCAGTTATACGAGCCGTGACTCCGAGACTCTTGGCAGCCTCCGCCACCGTTGCCGCCCAGTCGCTAATCGACGGTGCCTGCTCATCACCGACGTAGGCGACTCCGAGGCCGCCGCCGATTGACAGCTCTTCTGCGCGGCTGTCCGCGGCGAACCCGGCGAGCACCTCGAGCGTCTTGGCGAAGGAGCTCGTGGCGTATACCTGGCTGCCGATGTGGGCATGGACGCCGACGAAGTTCATCACGGCCGAGGCGCGGACTCGAGCCACCGCCTCCGCGGCAACCCCGCCTTCGAGGGCGAACCCGAACTTCGAGTCGGCAACTCCGGTCTGCAGGTATTCGTGGGTATGGGCCTCCACGGCGGGATTGACCCGGACCAGGACGCTGATCGCAGGCCTTCCGGCGGCCAGTTCCTCGAGACGATCCATCTCGTCGAAGTTGTCGACGACGACGTACTTGACCCCGGCGTCGAGAGCCATCTGCAGCTCCAACGGCGACTTGTTGTTGCCGTGGAAGATCAGCCGCGCTGCCGGGACACCGGCGTGGAGAGCGATCTGGAGCTCACCTCCCGTGGCGACGTCGAGGTCCATACCCTCCTCGTAGGCCAGCTGAGCCATCGCTCCACACAGAAAGGCCTTGGTGGCATAGGCAACACCCCCGGGGAAGCCGGCTACCGCCTGGCGGCACCGCGCCCGCAAATGTTCCTCGTCGTACACAAAGAGCGGGGTCCCGAATTCAGCCGCCAGGTCGAGCACGTCACAACCGCCGACCGACAGCCGCCCCGCGCCGTCAACGGTCGCGGAATCGGGAAGAAGATCCCGCCGGATGGGGGTCACATCCGCTCCGGGACTTCCAACACCAGCAGATCGAGCAGGAAACGAAGCTCACGCAGACACAGCTCAACGAGGCCCAGCCAGCTCGCCTGCCGCCCCGTATCGGCCTCGTCGAGGATGTGGCAATGCTCGTAGAACCGGCTGAACTCGGCCGCCAGCTCATAGGAGTACAAGGCGATGTGGTTCGGCGCGCGGTGCTCGGCAGCGCGGGACACCGTCTCGGGTAGCCGCAGCAGGGCGAGCATCAGGTTGCGGTCGTATTCACCCGCCGGCGGCCCAATCGACCCGGGTTCGAGTCCTTGCTCGGCGGACTTGCGCAGTATCGACTGCATCCGAACCGCGCTATACAGAAGGTACGGCCCCGTGCGCCCCTCGAACGAGACAAACCGGTCGAGGTCGAAGATGTAGTCGCTGGCCCGGTGGTTCTGGAGATCGCCATACTTGAGGGCCGCCAGTCCAACGAGCCGAGCGATCTCGGCACGCTCCTCCTCGCTGTATTCGCTCGCCAGGTCGTTCTCGGCGAGCCGCTCGGCCGCCCGAGCCACGGCGTCGTCGATCAGTCCTCGCAGCAGCGGCGTGCCGCCGTCGCGGGTCTTCAGCGGCGTTCCGCCGGGTCCGTTGACGGTACCGTTGCCGGCGTGTTCGAGGAGGACGTCATCGCCGACGACGCCCGCTCTGCGAGCCGTTCGAAAGACCTTCTCGAAGTGAAGCGACTGCCGTTCGTCGACGATGTAGATCATCGCCGCGACGTCGAACTCGGCGACCCGATCCTCGATCGTGGCCACATCCCAGGTCGTGTAGAGAGTGGCGCCGTCGGACTTTGCCATGAGCAGCGGATTGATCTCGGTCTTGTCATCCGGCAGGGCGACGTCGACTACCACGGCTCCCCTGCTGTGCCGCGCCACACCGTTTGCGAGGAGACGGTCAATGAGCGGGTCGAGCCGATGGGCGATCGTGCTCTCGCCGTGCCACAGATCAAACGACACTCCTAACTCGTCATAGACCTCCTTTATGGCATCGACGGAGACCTCCCTGAAATGTGTCCACAGCGCGATGTATCCCGGTCTCCCCTTCTGCAGCTCGGCGGTGGCGCGCCGAGCCCGTTCGCCGAACGCCGCATCGGCTTCGGCTTTGCTCGCCGCTACGGGGTACATCTCGTTGAGGTCCGCCATCGTCACAGGCGACTCAGTTGGATACGGGCCGGTAAAATCCGCGTCGAAGTACGGAAGGTCGGACCGCCGGTCCTCGAGCTCGACGATGAGCTGCCCCATCGGGCTTCCCCAGTCCCCGAGGTGGACATCACCGATGACCTCGTTGCCAAGCGCACGCAACGTCCGTTTGAGGCTCTCACCGATCACCGCCGGCCGCAGGTGCCCCACATGGAGTTCCTTGGCGACGTTGGGACCGCCGTAGTCGACGATGATGCCGATGGGCTCGGGTACAGGATCGAGTCCCACCCCGCCGCCGGCCTGGATGCCTTCGACAAAGGCGGCTAGTGCTTCGTCCGTCAGCGTGATGTTGATGAAGCCGGGGCCGGCGATGGATAGCTCGGCGAAACGTGCCGTGTCGTCCAGCGTGTCGATGACGGCCTCGGCGAGTTCCCGCGGATTGCGGCCGGCCCGCTTGGCGGCACTGAGTGCCCCGTTGCATTGAAATTGGGCAAGCTCCGGTCGCTGCGAGACGGCGACCTCACCGTCGGCGGCTTCCAGGCCGAGTGTCACAAAAGCGGCGCCAAACTGCGCTGATAGATCACCGAGTACGGACATGAAGACTCCACGAGAGGTCGATCAAGATACTGAATACTGAATACTGAATACTGAATACCGAGTACTGAATACTGAGTACTGATTACTGAGTACTGACTATCCAGCCGCGCCCCAGGCAGGATTCGAACCTGCGCACCCGGCTCCGGAGGCCGATGCTCTATCCCCTGAGCTACTGGGGCCCGCGGGCCGCGATTGTACCCCGCGCCTGGCAGCCTGTGGATACACGGCATTCGCAGCGCGACCGACGTGGCGTCAGAAGAGGTTGCCGATGGCCCCCAATCGGGCCAACACCAGCAAATCCATCGTGATGGCAACAGCCACATGGAGAAGGATCCCGGGCACAAAACTGCGTGAGCGAACCGCCAGAGTGCCCAGCACCAGTCCGGCGACGATGGCGGCAAACGCTTCGGGCATCGGCTTGGCGAAGTGGATCATCGTGTAGGGCACGGTCATCACCACCACCGACAGGGCCCCGAACCTCGGCAAGAGTCCGAAGGTCATGAAGCCCCGGAAGAAGGCTTCAACGCCAACAAACTGCAGGCCATACCCAAGTTCGTACAACCAGAAGCCGGCGCCGCCTTCCACGGCGCGGGAGTAGAACGGGTAGTAGTCGAGGAACGAGTCGAAACTCGATACCCAGATGAGCACCGGCAGCATCACGAGGTACATCAGCCCGTATACCGGCAAGTGGGCGGAGATTCCTTTGAGGCGGAAGCCGAAGTCCCGGGGCGCGGCCCTGAGCACCCAGACGATCAACACCAGCGGGATGCCGACGCGAAGCACCATCGACGTCAGCCCCCACCACAGATACGCGCCGACGCCGGGAAACTCATCGAGCGGGCCATAAGCCAGGTCGGCCACGTAGCCCGACAGACCGCTGGTGAAGTAGAAGTTGGGCCGACCCCAGTAGAAGAAGACGACCAGCAGTACCGCCGACGCCAGCAGCACGACCAGGGTCCCGCGATCGTCCTTCTCCCACCGGAAATCTGCGTGATCCGGCCACAATCTCTGCTTCACGATCCGGCAGTGTACGGAGCACTCGCCCCACCCGCCCGTGACTTAGCGCGACCCGATCCACTATCGTTTTTCGCGAACTGTTGACGCTACCGACTGCCGAAGGATTTGCCATGCGATCGATCTGGAAAGGCGCCATCTCGTTTGGGCTGGTCACTATTCCGGTCGGGCTCTACGCCGCAACTGAGAACAAACGGCCCAAGTTCCGCCAGCTGCGCGACTCCGACCACAGCCCGATCAAGTACAAGCGTGTTGCCGAGACCGACGGCGTTGAAGTGCCGTACGAGAACATCGTCAAGGGCTACGAGATCGACAAGGGCCGCTTCGTCGTATTCACGTCCGAGGAGCTGGCCGACATCGCCAAGGGAGGCACGGGCGGCGTCGTCGACGTCGTGCAGTTCGTCGACCAGGCCGAGATCGATCCGATCTACTACCGCACCACTTACTACCTGGCACCCGAGAAGACCGGCGTGAAGGCCTACCGCATCCTCGAGAAGGCGCTAGCGGAGAAGAACATGATCGGCCTGGCGAAAGTCGCCATCCGCGAGCGCGAGTACCTGGCCACCCTGCGGGCCGAAGAAGGCGTCATCCTCATGGAGACGATGTACTGGCCCGACGAAATCCGCGAACCCGCCTTCGAGACTCTGGACGCCGAAGAGCAGGAGGTTCGGGACGAAGAGGTGAAGATGGCCGAGATGATCATCGATAACCTCACGGGATCCTTCGACCCGTCAGCGTGGAACGACGAGTCCCGCGAAGCCGTGGAAGCAGCCGCCCAGCTCAAGGTGGACGGTCGGGAGATCGTCGCCCCAGAGGCGCCCCAAGCCACCGGTGTCGTCGACCTGATGGAGGCCCTCAAGGCCAGCGTCGAAGCAACCAAGGCAAAGAAGGCCGGCTAGCAGCCTCCCCCGGGAGCGCGCTGGGGGTAATCACCCATGCCATTCGGGGTACCGACTTCGGTACGCTCGATCCATGCCGGCGTCGCGTACATATGCCGGTCACGAGCTTGCAGTCGACGGCACGCTGCGCCGTATCACTGTTCTGTTTCGGCTACTCGGCTGGATCTGGCTCATGATCCTGGCCGACCTGACGCTGCCGGACGATCCCGAGGCTTCCGCCCCCATCGTCATCGCCACGATGGGCGCGCCGCCAGGAGAGGCAACTCAAGCGAACCATCTCCGAGTATCGATCACCCTATGCCCGTAGCGTTCTAGCCGCCATGGAAGGAGTCTGTGACGAGATCGAGGACGTCTACCGCGTAGAAATTGAAACCGTCATCCGCGGCGACGCCAACCTCGACCACTGTTGCGAGTCGGTCATGGCGGCAACTCAGGAGACTCTTGTGAATGCAGCTAAACACTCCGGAGTCGACAAGATTGACCTATACGCAGAGCTGGACACCGACCGCATCCAGATCTTCGTCAAGGACCGGGGCGTAGGCTTCGATCCCGACACCTCGGCCACTGGACGTGGAATCGATCACGGCCTCATCCAGCGCGTTCAGGCCGTAGGCGGTGCGGTGACGATCTCCGCCCCGCCGGAGGGCGGAACCGAGGTTGCGATCAGTTGGGAGGCAACATGAAGGGTCAATGCATGCCGGTCCTCATCGACGACGAGCCAAAAGCGATGCGGTAATCGCCACACGCTGCACCCGCGCGGCACCGCCGGCGACCGACAAGGTGCAATTGATTCGCAGAGAACAGTGTGGACACCAGCCAGGCTAGGAAGGCTGGCGGACACCACGATGGGGGCAATCCCCCATGCTATTTCCGCCCCGAGTTCGGTACCCTCGACCCATGACAGCACCGCGAACGTACGCCGATCACGAGCTCGGGGTTGACGGCACGCTGCGGAGCATCACGATTCTCTTCCGACTGCTCGGATGGATCTGGCTCATGCTCCTCGCCGGGCTGACGCCCTTTGAAGATGATGGCGCCTCCGTACCGGTCGTCGTCGCCACGATGTGTCTCGCCACCGGATGGACCGCATTGACCGTATGGACAGCGCGCTTCTCAACGCAGCTCGGCGCTCCATGGTTCGTGCTCGCCGATTTCACCGTTGCCATGGCGATCGGCGCGGCATCAACCATTGCCGGGGCCGAGGACCTCTTCCACGGTGGCTATCCGATGTCGATGCTGGCGGTGGCGGCGTACGGCTACGGCATGCGCGGTGCGGTGACGACATCTCTCATCCTGACCGCGGAACAGGCCGTCACGCACCAAATCGACGGCAGGGGCCTGATACCTCTGGTCGGCAGCATCGTGTTCATCTTCGTTGCCGTCATCTTGGGGTGGGCCTTCGAGAACCTTCGGGCGTGGCAGCGGAAGCTCCTCGAAACCCGTGACGAGCTCGACGAGGCCCATGCTGCCGAGGCGAGACACAAGGAACGGCTCGAGCTGGCGAACCGCCTCCACGACACTGTGCTGCAAACGCTCGGGGCGATGCGCCGTGACGCCGGGGATCCTCAGCAAGTTCGCTACCTGGCGCGCCGCCAGGAGAGACAACTCAAGCGAACGATCTCTGAGTATCGATCGCCATATGCTCAAAGCGCCCGAGCCGTCCTGCAGGGCATCTGCGACGAGATCGAGGATGTCTACCGCATAGAGATCGATTCCGTCATCCGCGGCGACGCTAACCTCGACCACGGCTGCGAGTCGGTATTGGCGGCAACTCAGGAAGCCCTTGTCAACGCCGCCAAACACTCCGGATCGGACAGGATCGACCTCTATGCCGAGCTCATGCCGAACCGAACGCAGATCTTTGTAAGGGATCGAGGCAGCGGCTTCGACCCGGAAACCTCGGCCACCGGGCGAGGCATCGACCACAGCCTGCGCCAACGCGTCCAGGACGTTGGCGGAGCGGTGACGATCACCAGCCCCGCAGAGGGTGGCACCGAGGTGGCCATCAGTTGGGAGGCATCATGAATGATCAACGCGCGCGCATATTCCTCGTCGAAGACGAGCCACTAACTCGGGCGGGCAGCCGCCACATTCTCTCCGAGTGCTACGACGTTGTCGGCGAGGCCGACAACGTCACGGATTCAGTCGCAATGATCCGGGAGCTCGAACCTGAACTCGTGTTGCTGGATATCCGGATCAAAGAAGGCAGCGGCGCATCCGTCGTCAAGCAGGTTCGCAAAACCCATCCTCAAACGAAGTTCCTGGCGATGACCGTCTCGGCATCGCGTGATGATGTCCGCCGACTGCTCGACGCGGGGGTTGACGGCTATCTGACAAAGGACTTCGAGGCCGACCTGTGCCAACTCGTCGCCGAAGCACTCAGCGGCGCTTTCCCCACTTCCCGTCACGTGGCCGGCTTCATGCTCGACATGGACGAAAGCGTCCCGGTCATATCAGGCATCGATCGGTTGACCCCGCGGGAGCGGGAGGTCGTCGTGCTGATAGCCCGCGGCTACACATACAAGGAGACGGCATCCGACCTCGGCATCTCCGTAAAGACCTTGGAGAACCATATGCACAACATCTTCAAGAAGCTCGGTGTGGCCAGCCGCCACGAACTCTCGACCAAGGTGTATGAAGACGGTTTCGTCAACCCGAGTGTTGAGAGTTCAACCCGGCGCGAGGGCTAGACCCGCGGCTGGGATACGCGATGCAGAGGAGTCGGCGGTTTCGTCCGAGCGACGCGGCGATTCGCCCGGAGCCCGGCTACCCCCAATCGCCGGGCCTCGGGCGATAGTCGCAAACGCCCCCGGTGAGAGCTATCCCCCGGTTGGTCCGGTGAATCGCCTTCATTCAGAAACTGGCACATCGGGAGCGACGGCGGTATGGGGAATCTCCCCCATGGGCAACCGCTCCGCTTCCGCCTTGGCTAGCGGGACTGTTCTTCGGCCTCGAGTTCGAATGTGAGACGCCAGGCAGCGGAAATCAGCAGCATGGTGGCCGCCATCACGATCGCCTGGAGTATTGCCATGGTGTCAGAATCGGCATTTGGCCCCGATCTCTGGAGGAGCAGATTTCGCGGGTTCTACCCGCCCGGCACCTCCGGTCCTTCGGATTCCCAACTGACTCCATCGGCGGGGTGATCCGTGAATCCCTTGAAAGATGGGCCCCGCAGTCGGCCGGCCGCCGTCCACTCCTTGTATTGCACGACCGCGACCAGCGCCGGAGCCACCCAGGTGACTCCCGGGGGCATCTGCGGATGAGGCTCGAAGGGCGAGTCGGCCACCGTCATCTCTTCGAGCGCTTGGCGGATTGCCCGTACGTCCGTTTCGCTGAATCCGGAACCCACCGAGCCGATCCACCGCAAGCGTTCACCGGCTCCCAGCCCGAGAATCAACGCGCCGAATCCGCCGTAGCGCCCGCCTTCTCCTTCAGTGAATCCGCCGACGACCGCACGCAGCGACTTGAAGGCGATGGTCTTGATCCAATCGGGCGAGCGGGTTCCGGGCCGATAGACGCTGTTGCGGAGCTTGGAGACGACCCCCTCGATCCCCCTCTCGACGACGATGTCCCACAGCGTATCGGGATCCGTGAAGCTGTCCGATCGGACAAACCCACTCGGCAGATCCAGAGCGGTTAGACGAGCGATTCGGTGCTCCAGCGGGCTGGCGAGCATGCTGCCGGCCGGCCCGTGTAGCTGGTCGAACACGACGTAGCTCACCGGAATCGACGTAACTGCGCCCGCCACTTTCGAGCTCGAGCTCAGGTTCATCCGCTGCTGCAGCAACTCGAACGAGGGCAGGCCATCCTGGCCGAGCGCGACGATCTCGCCATCGAGGATGATGCCGGATTCAAGGTCTTCCGCGGCGGAGGCCAACTCGGGATAGACCGCCGTCATCTCCCGACCGGTGCGCGACCGCAGGGCGACAAGATCATCGTCACGAGCCAGGATGCCTCGCACCCCGTCCCACTTGATCTCGTGCAGCCACTCCGCGCTCGGCGGAGGCATCTTCGAGCCGGGCTGCGCCAGCATCGGTCGATGATCGGGTAAAGCGGGGACGGTTACGCGCCCAGCTCTTCGCGGACCAACCGGTTGACCATGCCGCCGTCGAGCTCGGCCCCGCTCTTCATGATGTGCCCCATCACACGTCCGGCCTGCTTGACGTCGTCAACGCCGAGTTCAGCGATTGCCGCCCGGACCAGTTCCCGAGTTGCCGTTTCGTCGAGCTCCGCAGGAAGCCACGCCGCGAGATAGTCGATCTCGAACGTCAGCTTGGCCGCCTGATCGGCGCCCCGCTCGCCGGCGGACTCATACTCCAGACGCGCCTTCTTCATCTTCTTGACGTAGCTTTGCATTGTTGCGAGGTAGAGATCGTCATCGATCTCGCCGGTAAACGACGGCTCCTTGCTCTGAACCTGTACTTCGGCCTCAATCTGGCGAATTACGTTGATCTGCGCCTTATCGCGGGCCCGCATTGCCTCCTTGAGGCGGGTGGCGAGCTGCTCTTTTATGGTCACTTTGATCGGACTCTCTCCTCGGAACGACCCCCCAAGGGCCTTGCAGGAACAGGATAATTGGGATAACGCGAGCAAGATCACGTATTTGGCAAAAAACTCGTTGCGTCGACCGATCGGATCGTATAATGTCGTGCCGACTTGTGAAAGAGTTCACTTTCACAAGATTTCGAAAGATCTAACCCGTGCATAGGGCACGGAGCCCATAGGAGTAAGAAATTGCTGACTCTCACCGACTGGCGTGAACTATCCGCCTGCCGCGACTCGGATCCCGATCTGTTCTTTCCGATCGGGAGCACGGGACCGGCGATAGACCAGATCGACAAGGCAACCGCGATTTGCGGCAGTTGTTCGGTCCGCGAGGCGTGCTTGCAGTACGCGTTCGAAACGAACCAGGAAGCCGGTGTCTGGGGCGGATTCGCCGAGGACGATCGCCGTCGTCTCCGCAAGCGCTGGTTGGCCGAGCGGCGCCGCGCCCGCCAGGCGAGCTAGGTTTCGATCGCTCGAATCCTGATTCGAGCGAGTTTGCTCAGCGGCTCCCCTAGGGGAGCCGCTTCCGTATTGGGCGGCCTCCCGGACGCTCGGAACGTTTGGCTTTCGGCTGGGCAGAGAGCGCGGTTGCTGCTGGGCCTCACCCAAACCCACATCGGCCGTCTGTTTTCGAGTCGACGGCGCTTGTCGCTCGATTCGAGGCGAGAAGGGCCCGCTCCGCTCGCTCACAGGTCGGCGGGGTCGACGCCGAGATTGCGGCAGTGCGTCTCCTCCCAGTTGTCCCCCGCGATTCCTATCTCTTCACGTTCCTCGGCCGTCATGGCTCGGAGGAGGGGAATCGTTTGGCGCAGGTGTGTGAGCGCCGCTTCTTTGGCAGCCCGATCCACCAGGTCGGCAGCAGCCGGGCGGGTCAGCCAGAACTCGAGCCATGATGAGAGGCTCTCCGACTGCTCCCTGAAAGAGCTCTCCCAGAATCTGATCGCCGGGGCCTGCGGCGAGGGACTCCTCGTCCCAACAGACGATGTGCCCCGAACGCAGGTCATAACAATCGGCCCCCGGCGTGGCGAGGCCGATCGGCAGCAGATGTTGAGGCCATTCTTGCCCGTCCTCGCCCTGTGGAGCAGCCATCAGTTGGCCGTACCGGTCGGCGATGGCCTCCAGAGAAGCCAGCCCCGCACTCGGGCCGAAGCCACCCTCGGCCACGGAGCTGTAGAGCTGCGCCAGGTCACCCGGAAGCGGGAACCCCAGCCGTGCCTCGGTGGCGGCGATCGTGGTGGGAGATGCCGGTGGCGGTAGCACTCCCGGCGGCTCCGGTCGGCTCCCATCAAGGCCGGCGACGACGGTCTGGAATGCGCCGTCCCCGAGGCCGGTGCCGGTAGCCGGCACCGCGTCGGTGCGCCGCCGATCGTCGGCGGCACGGACCCGCAGTCGCGCCAGCAACTCTTCAGAGATCATTCTCATCAGCTCGCTGGTTTGCTCGAATTCAGCCGAAGCCAACCATCTTGGGCTCTTCGGCATCGATCTGGATGAATGCGAGCTTGTCGACCGCGATTCCGTGGCGGGTCTCCTTGGTGTCGGTGATCCAAGCCAGCGGATCCTCGGCTGTCATGGCCGCAGTGAGCGCGGCAATGACTTCGTCGGAATCTTCTACCTCGAGCTCGATCTCTCGCACGGACTGCAAGCCGATGCGCATGGTGACTTTGTTGGCCAATTGTGCCTCCGGAATCTGATTCGGGTGCCGATCGTAGATGATCGAACCCGGCTAGCGAATGACCAATTCGGGGTGATTGCGCAACCGCGGCTTGCGAGTCTCGATCTCCTGTGCGAGCGAACGGAAAGCTTCGGCGGCGCCTCCGGTCGGATCTGACTCGAGTGCCGGCACGCCGGCGTCTGCGCCCTCCCGGAGCGAGACGACCAGTGGGATCTGCGCCAGCAGCGGTACTCCTAGCTCCTCGGCGAGCGACCGTCCGCCGCCTTCACCGAAGATGGGATAGCGCTTGCCGTCGTCACCGCTGAACCATGACATGTTCTCGACAATGCCGACGACCTCCTGGTCGACTTTGGCGGCCATGAGGGCCGCACGCTTGGCGACGCGTTGCGCGGTTGGTTGCGGCGTCGTCACGACGATCGACTCGGCACGCGGCAAGAACTGGGACATGGAGATGGCGACGTCTCCGGTTCCCGGGGGCATGTCAATCAGCAGGTAGTCGGGGTCACCCCAGTAGACATCGGCGAGAAACTGCTCGAGTGCCTTGTGAAGCATCGGGCCCCGCCAGATCACGGCCTGGTCGGGCTTGACGAAGTAGTCCATCGACATGACCGCGACCCCGTAGGCCTCCGGCGGGAGCAGCGTCTCATCGATCACCGTCGGGCTCCGGTCGATGCCGAGCATCTTCGGAATAGAGAAGCCCCAAACGTCGGCGTCGATGACACCAACCCGCTTCCCCACCGCGGCGAGCGCGACTGCCAGATTGGCCGTCACGGACGATTTGCCGACCCCCCCTTTGCCCGACCCGACAGTCAGAACCCTCGTCTTCGAACCCGCCTTGCCAACTGTGATCTCCCGCGCCGCCCCTCCACGAATACTGGTCATGAGAGCAGATCGCTCCTCATCTGTCATCGTGGTGAAATCGACCTCAACCGACGTGACGCCCGGGACGTTCATGGCGGCCGAGGTGATGTCGTCGGTGAGCTTGTCCCTCAAGGGACAACCTGGAATGGTCAGAGCCACCACGGCCTGGACCGCCCCGTCGGGGGCAACATCGAGCCCGCGAAGCATGTTGAGTTCCTTGAGCGAACGATGTATTTCGGGGTCCTCCACCAGCTCGATAGCTGCCCGAACCGCACCGGCGTCTGCCACTTCAATCTCCTATGTCCGTAGTAGATAGAAACTATAGTTAGGCGCATACTCGTCGAATCCAAGCGACCTCGACACACCGCAAGGCACACATGAAACACGACGCATTCGATCAACAGGTAGAGGATCTGGCTTCGTCGCTGGGTGACGCGACGCGACGGGGCATCTACCTCTCGATCCAGCAGTCGCCAGAGGCGATGACCACGGCGCAGGTCGCAGAGCTGTTCGAGATCCACCCCAACGTCGCCCGCCACCATCTCCATCGCCTGGTGGAAGACGGCTATCTGAGCGTCACGGAGAGGCGGCGCACCGGCAAACAGGGCCCCGGGGCCGGCCGCCCCGCGAAGCATTATGAGGCGACCGCCAAAGAAGTGCAGCTGCAGTTCCCGGACCGGCGCTACGACCTTCTTGCGGAGCTTCTGGTGCGAGTGATTGATCGCATCGCGCCGGCCGATGCGGCGACAGCTGCAGAGGAGGTGGGCCGGGAGTATGGCCGCGAGCTGGCTGCCCAGATAGGCCTGCCCCAGGACAGCGGATTCGCCGCGGCTGCCAAGGCCGTGGCTCGAGCCATGATCGGCATGGGCTTCGAAACCGAGGCCAACACCGACGACCACATGCTGGTGACCAGCTTCTGCCCGTTCGGGGCAACGGCGTTGAGCCACCCCGATATCGTGTGCAAGCTCGACCAGGGCATCGTCAAGGGCCTCCTGGCCGCAACAAGCCAGAAGCCCCTGGCGATCGTCCACCCGCACACTGCATCCGGCGAGCGGTGCGTAACCGACGTCGGTTGAGCTCGATCAAATCAGGATCTGATCGAGCTCCTTCGCGCCGCCTGCGACGGTGCTAGTCATCTGTGCGGCCTCCGGGCCGTCCTTTTCCCGAAGAGCCGCGCATGTCGCCTCGCTCGATTGGCTGCAACTGAAGAACCGACGCGCCCCCTCGGACAGCAAGTGCCCGATCGCTCATTTGAGAAACGGGAGTGACCACATATGAGCGGCCACTCCCGTTTCTGTTGCTCGGGGCGATTGGGTGGCGGACTACCGCGGGGCGTGGCCCACCGTGTACAGGGCGTTCTTCACCTGGACCAGCGGGGTGAACGACTTGCCTTCCAGGCTTCCCACGGCGTAGATGATGGTGTTGGTGCCACTGGCGAACGTGAGGTCATCGTCGAACACGACCACCTCATTGTCGGCGTCGGCGGCGACCTTCACGTTGTACGTACCTTCGGCAACCCGAACCTTGGCCTCACGTGGATTGCTGAGGCCATCGATCAGGGTCAGGGCGTCATTGGCGATGACGTCAACCGCGGGCGCCGCAGCAAGGTGACGCACCGTGACCTGGGCCCGGCCGTTGTAAAGAAGCACGGTCGTGTTGTTGAACTTGGAGATCATCGGGCTGCCCTCACCGTCGAGGTGAGCAACCACGGCCTTGTCCCGGAATCCGACCCAGGTCCGCGTCTTGAGAACCGGCGGGCTATCGGGATCAGCGCCCGCGGCACGAATCGCGACGGTGTACCTGTCGAATGGAACTGCGACCGGGGCGACGGTGCCGAACGTGACTCCCTCGAAAGTCTGATTGAAACCGAAGTACCGGCCGGTGACCGTGATGTCGACTGGGAAGTCTGCTTCGCCGGGCACTCCGTGCACCAGCGTCAGCTCTCCAGCCGCTACTTCGGCGCGCGTTTGCGCGGCCGACGCGCCGACCGGCATGGTCGCCACGACGAGTGCTGTCACTGCCGCTGAAACGGTGAGAAGCCTCTTAAGACGCTTCATGATTGATCTCCTCCTCGGATTGAGTTGTGTCGAGGTCTTTACGGATCAAGGCGGTATGGCGGATGACGCCGCCGTCGTGATCAACTGAACAGGATGGAATCGACAGCGGCAGCCGCGTGTGTCATAGGTACGCGCCTTGGTGAAGACCGGTAACGTGCGCCCGTGGCCTGGATCGAAACCATCCGTGAAGACGAGTGGACCGGCGAACTCGCCCGACTCTACGACCGCGTGGCGGACACCGCGGCGGGACGTGTCGACAACATCATGCAGATCCATTCGCTGAACCCACGAGCGCTGGCGGCGCACGACGCGCTGTATCGCTCCGCAATGGCCGGAACCGCGAGCCTGCGCAAGGTGGAGCGGGAGCTGATTGCCATGACGGTCAGCACGCTCAACGACTGCCACTACTGAACCCTTCACCATCGCCGCGGTCTGCGGCGCCTCCTCAAGGATGACGAGCTCCTCGAACGCATTGAGGCCGACTGGCATACCGCAGGTCTCAGCGAGAAGCGGGTTGCGATGCTGGAGTACGCCCAGAAGTTGACGCTCACGCCGGGCGAGATGGTCGAAGCGGACGTCGCGGCCCTCGCTGCGGCCGGATTCTCCGCCCGAGACGTTCTGGATATCGCAGAGGTCGTCGGCTACTACGCATACGTGAACCGGATCGCCGACGGCCTCGGAGTGTCTGTCGAGACATGGCTGGAGGCCGAGGAGTGACGCTGGAAGCTGCCCGGCGGATTCATGCCGATCTTCCTGTCATCGACGGCCACAACGATCTGCCCTGGGCGATTCGCATCCATCACGAGGGTCTCGACGACGCCGACACTGCCGGTCCCCTGCCGATGCGCCACACCGACACGGCCCGCTTGCTGGCAGGAGGCGTCGGGGGACAGTTCTGGTCGGTGTACGTGCCGGCCTGGGACGAGACGCCGTTCGCCACAACGGTCGAACAGATCGACCTCGTGGCAGAGATGTGCGCCCGCGACCCGGGCCTCGAACTGGTGACCACCGCCGCCGGCCTCCGCAAGGCGCGGGCCGGCGGGCGTGTCGCCGGGATGTGCGGCGCCGAGGGTGGTCATTGCATCGAGGGCTCGATCGACAATCTCCGGGAGCTCGCCCGGCGCGGCGTGCGCTACATGACGCTCACCCATGCCGACACCATTGACTGGGCCGACTCCGCCACCGACGTCCCCCGCCACGGCGGGCTGACCAACTTCGGGCGCGAGGTGGTTCGGGAGATGAATCGGCTGGCCATGCTGGTCGACATCTCGCACGTTTCGGCGGACACGATGCGCCACGCCATCGAGGCTTCGACGGCTCCCGTCATCGCTTCCCACTCGAATGCGTCCGCCCTCGCCGACCATCCCCGCAACGTGCCGGACGACGTCCTCGCATCGGTCGGAGCGTCCGGCGGAGTGGTGATGGTGAACTTCTATCCACCGTTCGTGCTACAGGAAGCAGCCGACCAATCGGTCGAGATGTTTGCGGAAGCCCGCGCTCTCATGGCGGAGCTCGAAGATGAAAAGGCGGTAGACCTGGCATTGGCCGATCGCAGAGCCGCGCTGCCGCGGGGCTCGGTCGGCTCCGTCGTCGACCACATCGAGCACATCGCCCGCGTAGCCGGGCCGGAGTCCGTCGGCCTCGGCTCAGACTTCGACGGCATCGACGTGACGACCCCGGGGCTCGAAGACGTGTCCTGTTACCCCAATGTCACGGTCGAGCTCCTGCATCGCGGCTGGGACGAGCCCACCATCCGCGGCGTGCTCGGCGGCAACATCCTGCGGGTGCTCGAGTCCGCCGAGCAGGTTGCCGGATAGTGCCGAGTGGTCCGTCTAGGCGGCAGCCATGCGGCGCAGCACCATGTGCAGGATCCCGCCGTGGCGCAGGTACTGAATCTCAACCGGCGTGTCGCAGCGGCAAGTTGCCGTGAACTCGATAGCCGTGCCGTCTGCCCGGGTGGCGACCACCTCCACCGGCTGGCGAGGTTGCAGCGAATCGTCGATGTCGACTGTGAACGTCTCAGTGCCGTCGAGCCCCAACGACTCGGCTGACTGACCGTCTTCGAACGTGAGAGGCAGCACACCCATCATCACCAGATTGGAGCGGTGAATCCGCTCGTAGCTCTCTGCGATCACCGCCTTGACGCCCAGCAGGAAGGAACCCTTGGCGGCCCAGTCGCGTGAGCTGCCCATGCCGTAGTCCTTGCCGGCCAGCACCACGAGCGGAGTCCCGGCGGCCTTGTAGTTGAGCGAGGCGTCGTAAACGCTGCGCACCTGGCCATCGGTGAAATCCGTTGTGAAGCCACCCTCGGTGCCCGGTGCCAGCTGGTTGCGGACCCGGATGTTGGCGAATGTACCGCGCGTCATCACACGGTCGTTACCGCGACGCGATCCATAGCTGTTGAAAAGCCTTGGCTCAACGCCGTTGTCCAGCAAGTATTCCCCGGCCGGCGTGCTCTGACCGATTGCACCGGCGGGCGAGATGTGGTCGGTCGTGATCGAGTCCGCCAGCTTGAGCAGCACCCGAGCGTCGCGAATCGCCTGAATCGGATCTGGGGTTGGGTCGAGATCCACGAAGAACGGCGGTTCCTGAATGTACGTTGAGGAGGGATCCCACGCGTAGAGCGCTCCCCCGGCGGCGTCGATGTCGCGCCACTCGTCAGAGCCCTCGAATACGTTGCTGTACTGGGTGCGGAACTGATCGCTGGTGACGTTGGACGCAACCATCTCGTTGATCTCGTCCTGCGTCGGCCAGATATCCGCCAGGAACACATCGTTGCCATCGGCGCCCTGGCCAATCGGCTCAGACGTGAGGTCGATGTCCACGGTGCCCGCCACCGCGTACGCCACAACAAGAGGCGGTGATGCCAGGTAGTTGGCCCGAATGTCCTGAGAGATACGGCCCTCGAAGTTGCGGTTTCCGGACAGCACCGAGGCGACAACCAGATCATTCTCGTTGATCGCCCGGCTGATCGATTCGGGAAGCGGACCCGAGTTGCCGATACACGTTGTGCAGCCGTACCCGACCAGGAAGAAACCGAGCGCTTCGAGGTCCTCCATCAGCCCGGAACGCTCGAGGTAGTCGGTGACGACTTTGGAACCGGGAGCCAGCGAGGTCTTCACCCAGGGCTTCCGAGTCAGCCCCAGAGCTCGGGCCTTACGCGCCACCAGACCGGCCCCGATCATTACGTCCGGGTTGGAGGTGTTGGTGCAACTGGTAATCGCGGCGATGACGACGTCGCTGTCGGCCAGGTCGAACGTCGTCCCGTCGAATTCAGTGACAACCGGCTCCGACGCCGCCGAACCCGGGGGCCGCAGCCCGGACTCGAGATCGTGAGCCCACTGGGTCTTCATGTCCCCAAGGGCAATCCGATCCTGCGGACGCTTCGGGCCCGCCAGCGACGGCACCACGGTGGACATGTCCAACTCCAGGTTCGAGCTGTAGACGATCTCACGATCATCGTCCCGCCACAGCCCCTGGGTCTTGCAGTACTCCTCGACGGCTGCGAGGTGGGCTTCATCACGGCCCGTCAGCCGCATGTATTCGATGGTGCGCTCGTCCACTGGGAAGAACCCGACGGTAGCCCCATACTCCGGGCCCATATTGGCGATCGTGGCCCGATTGGCCAGCGGCATATCAGACATGCCGGGGCCGTAGAACTCCACGAACTTGCCGACCACTCCATGAGCTCGCAGCATCTCGGTGACGCGCAGTACGAGGTCGGTAGCGGTCGCGCCGTCGGGAAGAGCCCCTGTGAGGCGGAAGCCAACAACCTCGGGCAGCAGCATCGAGATCGGTTGACCGACCATCACAGCTTCGGCTTCGATGCCGCCCACTCCCCAGCCGACTACGCCGAGGCCGTTGATCATCGTGGTGTGGGAATCCGTTCCGACCAGGGAGTCGGGATAGAGGCTCTCGCCATCGTCCCAAACCACCTTGGCGAGGTACTCGAGGTTGACCTGGTGCACGATCCCCGTCGCCGGCGGCACGACCGAGAAATTGTCAAAGGCCGCCCTCCCCCACTTGAGAAATTCGTAGCGCTCCATGTTGCGTTCGAATTCGCGCTCCGAGTTGATGGACAACGCATCCGGGCGATTGAAGACATCGACCTGAACGGAATGGTCGACTACGAGGTCCACCGGGACCTGAGGATTCACCTTCTGCGCGGCAGTCTCGTCGCCGGTCATCCTGACAACCGCCGAACGCATCGCGGCCAGATCGACAATGGCAGGAACGCCGGTGAAGTCCTGGAGGACGACGCGAGCGGGAGCAAATGCGACCTCGGTCTCCGCCACCTTGGTGGCGTCGTATTGGGCCAGCGCATGGACGTCTTCGTCTGTGATGGTCTCGCCGTCGTGGTTACGCAGGGCGGATTCCAACAGCACCTTGATTGTGTAAGGAAGCGAATCGATGTCGCCCAGATGCTTCAGTGCGTCCAATCTGTAAACGGTGCGGTCGCCACTTGCAGTCGTCAGTACTGCTTTCGCTTGGAAGGGGTCGGTCGTCGCCATGAATGCTCACCTCTTTGTGTCTATGAGCCCCAGGATACGACGCGGCGTCGCCGACCCCGGTAGGGACGAATCCGCAGCAGTTGCGAAACACCCGATTCCGCCAAGATCGACGTTTCTTTTGTCTTCGAGCGCTCGCCGGCCGGAGACGGTATGTTTGGTGGAGCGCACTACCAGGGAGCTTCCTCATGCAACAGGTCGCAGAGAACATCTACCGGTTGGGTTCGTCCCATCACAACTTCTACCTTCTCGCGGAGGGCGGCAAGGCGACCGTCGTCGACGCCGGTGCCTCGAAGGAGCTACCAAAGCTCGAAGCGGGCCTGGCGTCGCTCGGGATGAAGCGGGACGACGTTGAGGCCATCGTCCTGACACACGCCCATGCCGATCACATCGGATTCGCGGCTGAAGCGCACACGACCGGTACCGAGGTACGCGCCAGCGAGGTCGAGGCGCCTATAGCCACCGGCCGGGAGCCGGTCCACGCCATCAAGATCCCACAGCTTCCCCTCTTCAAGCTCGGCACATGGAAGTTCCTCATCGCGTTGATCCGCGTCGGCGTCATGAAGGCACCCAGCGTCGACTCGGTCGTCACCTTCAAGGAAGATGAGCTCTTGGATCTGCCCGGCGGTCCCCGCGCGATCTACACGCCGGGGCATACGGTGGGCCACGCCAGTTTCCTCTTGGAAGACCGCAAGATCCTCTTCACCGGCGATGCCCTCGCAACCCGAGATCTGTTTTCTGATCGCGTCGGCCCGGAGTTGATGCCCGACGCCTTCCACACCGACCCGGCCCAAGCCCGAGCCTCACTCGACATCCTCGCCGGCCTGGACGCCAGCCTCGTCCTCCCCGGCCACGGCCACCCCCATGAAGGCTCCATCGCCGAAGCAGTAGCCACCGCCAGGCGCTAGATGCCCGAGACGGAGTGTCGCACTAGCTCTACGCGAGGGGGAGCACGAGGGGAGGGCTCCGCCGCCCCCTCGTACGAATTGCAGCGACATGCGCGGTGCAATTCGAGAAGGAGGCGGCGGCCGCAGGCCGCCTCAATTCGAACTCATCCAAATCCTGATTTGGATGAATCAGCTCCCCCAGTAGCGCTGTTCCTTGAAGGGGTCGCCGTACATGTGATACCCGTTGCGCTCCCAGAATCCGGGCTCGTCCTGACTGAGCACGTTGAAGCCGAGCACCCACTTGACAGACTTCCAGAAGTAGAGATGGGGGACGACGAGTCGCAGCGGATAGCCGTGTTGGAGGTCGAGCGGCTCCCCGTCGAACGTGTGGGCAAACAGGTTGTCGTCGCGCACGAAATCCTCGATCGGAAGGTTGGCCGTGAAGCCGTGATAGGCATACACGAGCACATGAGTAGCCGCGGGATCCACCTCGAGCTGGTCCCACAGGTGACGGACCGAGATTCCCTCCCAGTCGGTGTCGAGCTTGGTCCACTTGGTGACGCAGTGGATGTCGGCATGCAGCGTGGTCGTCGGCATGGCCGCCATTTCGTCCCACGTCCACTCCTTCTCCTCGGCCACGAGGCCCTTGATACCGAAGCGCCATGCCGCCAGATCCACCGTCGGCACGGTGCCGGCGTGGAGCACCGGGAATCGATCGGTCACGTACTGGCCGGGCGGAACCCGGTCGGGATCTATCCCGCGAGCTTCGAGGTCGGCGCGGTTGCGCTTGAAGAAAGACATGGCGACGATCATACCGAACGGTCGATGCATTCCAGGGGATGGATAGAGGTCAGAAACGAGTAGCGTCTGGCCTCGATGGACACGCACTCGATGGATCCACCCGCCCCGGAACTGCTCCCCACGGACGCGGATTCGGACTCAACTCCTCCGAGGTCGGGATCGGGCGGCCTCATCTGGATCCTCGCGTTCCTGGCAGTTCTCTCAACAGGTGTTGCCGGATTCGCCTGGGTCCAGGGAACGACCGAGGACGTCCCCGAGCTCGATACCGGCCAGGACCTGATTCTCGGCGATACCAGGCCGGCAGAAACCGCTCCGGGGTTCAGGGTGCCTACGCTCGACGGGAGCAGTTTCTCACTCGCCGACCACCTTGCAGAAGACGGCAGTCCCGTGTTCTTGAACCTGTGGGCCTCGTGGTGTTCGCCGTGCCGCGCCGAGATGCCGGCCATCGACGCCGCCGCGGCTCGCCATCCCGATGTGAAGTTTGTCGGTGTGGCGGTGCAGGATGACTTCCAGGCAGCAGCCCGATTCGCCGAAGAGATCGGGGTGTCATACACCATCGGCTTCGACGAGAACTATGAGGTCGACTCGTCGTACCCAACGTTCGGCCTCCCGGCGACGTAATAACCACTGTGGATGGATCTGCGGAGGATCATCGTCATCTGCCACAGGCCGGGGACCGCAGGACTATCAGTCGATAATTCAAGGTTTCCGGGCGAAGACAGGGGGCGACGAGGGGGGTTTGGGCGAGGCCCTCGGGAACGCGGGTGCTTCAACTGCCGAATGCCAAACGTCCCGAGCCGAGACCCGCAGAGGCGCCACAATTGGATTGTTCAACAGCCACCTAGTCGGCGCCGCCAACCTCGAACTCGATTATGTCCGTCAATGCTCCCGGACCGGTGGGGTTCTGGCGCGGCGGCACGTACTCCTCCGGCTCCGCGGCCGGCACGATTGGAGCGGCGGCAGTTGCCGTGGGCGGACCCTCAGCCACGTCCGGGCCGGGTGCGGCTGCCGCTTCTTCGAGCGCGGCAATCTGGCGCGCTGCCGCATTCAGCTCCCGGTCCCGATCGGCGAGGGCTGCATCTCGCTGGGCGAGCTCGATTTCTAGCCGGTCGACAACGGCCGCGCGCGCGTGCAGCGCTTCGATCTCGGCCGACGGAGTACTAGACGATTCGGCGGCGCGCAGCTCCTCGAGTTTGGCGTTCTGCAGGGAGAGGCTGTCGACGTCCTCGAGCGCCTTGTTGAGCTTGGCTTCCAGGGTTTCGCTGCGCCCCTGGGCCGCCGCCAATCGCCGCTCGATTTCGACACGCTCGGGACCGGCCGTCACCGCGGCTCTGACCGTCTGCGGGCGCGGTCGCCTAATCAGCAAGCCGAGCAGCAGCCCGAGCAGGCTGGCGCCGACCAGAAAAATGACGATCTCACCTATTGCATATAGCGATCCACGCATCACGCGCCTCCTTGTGGTGCCGGCCCCAGGAAAAACTCAATTCGACGATTGGCTGCCCGACCCGCTGCCGTAGCATTATCGGCTATTGGACGAGACTCACCGAGACCGACCGCAACCAGCCGACTGGGGTCGACACCGGCCGCTACCAGATAGTCGATAGCGGCCTTGGCGCGGGCCTCGCTCAATCTCTGGTTGAACCCTTCACTACCGACGTCGTCGGTGTGGCCTTCAACCGTGCCTATCAGCGTGGGGTTGCGCGTCAAGATTGCCGCCGCAATGTTGAGCAGGCCGATCAGCTCATCGGAGAGCTCAGAGCTTCCGTACGCGAAAGTAGCTCCTCCCTTGAGCGAACCGGTGATGGCATCGTCGTCGATGGCGAACTCCCACTGGGGAACAACCGCAAACAGGCTGAACACCACGGGGACGCGATACAGCGAGAAGGTCTCAGTGACGCCCGGTCGCACCTCCAGCGTCCCCTCGACATTGTCGGCGCCGTAGACGGCGGCGGCGGAGCCCACTATGCGATCAGATACGTCCTGGCTCGGAACGAATCCTCCGATAACCAGCGTGCCATCTCCCGGTGCGCGCGCTTCAAAGAACGGGGGATCGAGGTCGGTCACTTCGATGGACGAGGTAACGCTGACATCCGGGCCTAGAGCCTGGGTGAGCGCGCCTTCGAGCTGCGCCTTGCGAAAATCCGTAGGAGCGTTCCCCGTGATGGTCGCCTCCAGCCCCGATACCTCCACCGACGAGGTGCTGACTACCGGGAGGACTGCAATGATCGAAGCGGCGCCGGCAACCCAGGGAGCGGACTCGAGCGAGGTGTCGACTTCAATCGAGCCCTCGACGAACGGGGCGTAGATCAGCTCTGCAACCGCGGCGATCCGAGCTGCGGATTCGGGGTCGGGCACAGCCCCGGACAGCCGGAGGACTCCCTGATCGAGGGCGGCAAAGATGTAGGCGGCATCCTCGGGAGCAGCGCCCGGGGCCGCTGTTGTTGGCGTCGGAGCCGGGGTCGAGCCAGGCGGAGTGGTCGTGCCGGGAGTTCCAGTACCGGGAGGCACACTGGTGTCGCCGGGCACGATCACGATCGGCGGAAGATCGTCCCACTCAATTGATCGAACGCCCTCGAGTTCACGAACCACTGCCTCGGCACGAGCCCGTTGCTCCGCATTCGGGGCGCCTGCCAGAGAGACGTCACGGCCTTCGATGACGATTTCCTGGACCTGAACCTCGGCCGAGATAAGTGCAGAGTGGACCCGGTCGCGGAGATCGTTTTGCTCGTTCTGCAACCCCCACACCACGGCAGTGCCGAGGAGCAGCACCCACAGGGCGAGTACGGCCCCTATGAGAAAACTCTTTGCGATTCGTCGGTTGCCGGTCATTTCGTCCTGCAATGCGGTAGCTCTTCCCTGCTGTCCTTAACGAACAACAGAGCCCGGTTCTTGAGTACAGCTTCAGAAACCGGGATTGGCGAGGCCTCACAATATCACCGCCACCGGAGTGCAATGCGACGAGCCGACACCGCCATACGCGTCCCAGTTCCCGGGTGGGTTCAACTAATACCGGGGGTCGCTATCGTCCGACCATGACCTGGCTTGTGGCCGTCCTGTTTGTCTCGGTTCTCGTATCGGTGCTGCGCGGCGGCAAGCTGTCGAATCTCCCCGACATCCATGCCAGGGCGTGGTGGCTGCTTTTCGTCGGGTTCGGCATGCAGATAGTCGCCAACGCCGTCACGGACTCCCGACTGGCGATTTCCCTCCTGCTCGTGTCCTACGCGGTTCTGCTCGTGATGGTCTGGATGAATCGCTCCGAACCGGGCATGTGGATCGCCGGCATCGGGCTTCTGATGAACTTCACCGTGATCACGCTCAACAATGGAATGCCGGTGCTTCCTGAGGCAATCACACTTGCCGGCGGGACGCCGGACATCGTGTTCGGCGCCAAACACGTACTGTTGGACCAATCCAGCCGGCTCCCCTTCCTGGCCGATGTCATTCCGCTCCCCGGGAGCGTCATCTCTCTCGGCGACGTCTTCCTCGCCGTCGGCCTCGGCGTGTTCATAGAAGATCAGCTCAAACAGCCGCTGCGGTTGTTCCGCCACCGCGTCCAGGGAGTCCCCGGGTCCGCCGCCGAGCGCTAGGACTAGCTCAGCATCTCCAGATCACCCCGGGCGCCGACGACTCGACGCAACGACGCCGTTATGTCGGGGTCGTAGTCGTACGTGGAGCCGAGGTGAAGCAACTCGAGGGCATCTACCGGCGAAAGCATCTGATCGTGGAGCGCCTGGTCGTACGCGCTGGCGACCTTGATGATCTTGGACGCCAGCGGCACGGTCTCGTCGCGCTCCTCCCCGATGCTGCGATAGGGCCGATGCTGCTCACGCACCAGTTCCCCGACCTTCTCCAGGAACGGGGCTTCGCTGATGATCTGGGCGCCCCAGCGCGCCAGGTCCTCATCGGTGTAACCGGCACGGAGGATCGCCGGCTCATTGAGCGTGATCCGGCCGATGTCGTGCATCAAAGCGGCGTATTCGAGTTCGCTCACCTCGTCCGGGTGCATTCCGATGTCACGAGCAATCGAAACGGCCACCGAAGCGGTGCGCTCGGAGTGGCCCGGCGTGGCCAGCCCCGCCACCTCGGGAATCTGCGCCAGCGCCCTGATCGTCTGTCCGTATGTGACACGAGTGTTGTTGTATCGAACGAAGGCGAGATGGCTGAATGCATACGGGAGCAGCGCCAACGGAATCGCCCACCATCTCATGTGCTCCCACGCCAGGCCGAAAAGCGCACCGGCGGTGAACAGGCTCACGATGACCGCCCAGTCCTCGAGTGCCAACAGCCATAGGAAGCGGGCCGAGAGGTCTTCGCGCTCGAGGCCGACCAGCGAGCGCGCCATCGCTCGCACCGCGAACCACACAATCCCCGCCGTGGCGACAATGGCCAGTACCAATCCGTGCTGGTCTGAGCTGTAGCCGGACGGTTGGCGGAGCACGACGACGGTGCTGGCGAACGCCATCAGTGCCGTGACCTCGCCGAGGTATTGGGAACGGACCGACATGCTGCGAGTCCGCCGGGCGATGAGGATCAGGTACGTGAGAGCCATTCCGAGTGAGAGCGTGCCCAGAAGTGCAGCCGGATCATCGACGAGAAACGCGACAGCCGTCGCTGCCCCGATTCCCAGGTACAGGTGTTCACCGCTCGGTGCCGGGACTGTGACCAGGTGGGTGATTGCCACGACGGCGGCCCCGAAGAGAATCGGCGGCAACTCCAGCCGCGAGGTCGCCGCCATCCACGAGCCGAAGCCGAGACAACCCAGGAAGAGTGCCAGGGAGAGGTGGTGCACCTTGCGCTCAGCCATCGAGGCGCACACCTTCTGCGCGCCGCCGCGCTTCTTCCTCACTGTCAACGTCCGGTGACCCGTAGCGTTCGCCGCGGGATTCGATGATCTCGATCAACGCCTCAACGACCTCGGGATCGAATTGGGTGCCGGCGTGCTGGCGCAATTCCGAAAACGCATAGTCCTGGGACAGGGCCACCCGATAGGACCTGGTTGATGTCATTGCGTCGAAGGAATCTGCGACGGCAAGTATCCGTGCCTCCAACGATGGGGTGCCCTCATGTTCGTGGCCCCCGTGATAGCCCTTCCCATCGAAATGGGCGTGGTGGTGGGCGGCGATATCAACCATCGGCTGCAGGAAATCGACTTCGGCGAGCAGGTCCTCAACGAGATGCACGTGTGTCTGCATCTGCTCGTACTCGTTTCCGGACAACCGCGCTCTCTTGCGGATCAGGTCGCGGGGAACCGCCAACTTGCCGACGTCATGAATGAGGGCGGCCCACCGCAGTTTCTCGAGCCGGGTCCCATTGAACCCCATCCGAGTGCCGATGAGTTCGGAGAAGTAGGCCACCCGCTCGGTGTGGCCCCGTGTGTAGAGGTCCTTGGCCTCGAGCGCCTTGACGAATCCGCGCAGCGTGCTGTCCTGTGCCTCCCGCAGCCGGGCATACGAGACGAACGTCATCTGCGAAACGAAGAAGACAACGAATATGAGCGGCAAGGTGAGCGGGCCCAGGTCCTCGATCATGTGATAGGCACCGCCCAGTAGCGCGGCGAGGAGGCCCGTGCCCAGGTATGGAAGCATGATGCTGAGCATGTTCGACCACGGCCGGACCTGCCGGGCTCCGAATACGGTGCGGAAGATGAACTGGACGAACGTGAAGTTGAGAGCCCCCTGCAGAGCGGATGCCGCGGTGGCGGCGAGCACGAACCGGGGCAGATTCTGGGCGTCCACGGCAGCGTGCGGCGCCAGATAGGCGAACAGCGAGATGGCTGCAGCCGCCGATATCACCAGTTGCCCGAAGTTGAACGCAGGCTCGAACCAGCGGCGCAGCTTGAAATCGATCGGTTGGAACGGGCTGAGGGCGGCGATGATGACGACGGCCACGACCGGTTGCGAGTCGGCAAAAACAACGGCGGCCGTGAGCTGGACCAGAAGCGACGTGCTGATGACGAGGTGGTCATTGATCTCGACGGCCGTCCAGTCGAAATAGACCCCGACGGCGGCGAAAACAACGAGCAACGGCAGGGGCTCCGGAAGCTCGCCCGGAAGGAGCAGCCACACGAGAATGCCGGCACCCGCCAGGACGAACCCGACGGCGAGAAACACCCGGACTCGTTGCTGTCGCTTGAGACTCTGCTGATTCACTTATTCCTGGCCTGCAGTCAAGAAGGATGGGGAGCGATCGCCCGGGCTACTCGGATTTCGGTCACGTAATTTTCAAATTGGCAGCGCCGGCCAAAAGGGCCGTCAACACGCTTCCAACGGTCAACGCGAGCTTCACCAAACGGCTTTTCACTGGTTGAATCATCCTCAGGATTGTTGATCTCGGATTCGGCATGATCTCGCCGACTCGAGTCGTGATCCGCTCCGCTGAGAAGGAATTTCTTCCGTTAGTCGCTTGAGCAGCACCGGGCGTCCACCCCAATCCTGCAGGTTCGAGAACCTGCAGGAACACCTTCAGTTGTCTATGTGCACGCCTGTCCCTTGTACGAGGCGGCGCAATCAGCATGGCGCCGTCTCAGCCCACCCAAAGGCTATGGAGGAAGGTCCCCCTCCCTACCATCGACACAACATAACGGTGCAACCGCCCGCGACGCAAGCTTCAATTTCGCGTGCTCGGCCACTCCCCGTAATAGGCAGCTACGCTACGGGGCCAGTGGAGGGTGGATGCTGAACTATCAGGAACTCGAAGAGACGTTGAGCCGTCTCGACTCTGTCGACGCCGTACGGGTGGTGACCGACGGCGAGCGGGTCGCCGAAGTGCACATTCTGGCGGCGGCCTCGAAGCCGCCGAAACAGGTTGTGCGCGACGTGCAGTCGCTGGCGATGGCGCGTTACGGAACGAACATCGACCGGCGGGTGATCTCGGTCGTACAACTGGCGGCGCAGGCCGCGGCAGCCCAACCCGAGTCCCGGCCCCGACTCATCAGCATCCGGGACGAGGTCGAAGGGCCCCGTACCACGGTCAGCGTGACCCTCGCTTGGCAGAATGGTGAGCACGTCGGAACGTCGATGGGTCCGATCGTGGGATCGGCCCGGTTGCGGTTGGTCGGAGAGGCGACCCTGGACGCCCTCGACCGGATCTTCATTGACCTCCCTCCCCTGGTGCTCGACTCGATTGGAGTCGCCACGGTCGGGATGCGCCGCATCGCCATCGGGGTTGTCGTGGGCGGCCGCTCCCAGGACGATCATCTCGCCGTGGGGTCGGCCCTAGCCGCAGAGGATGAGTCTGAAGCGGCCGTCCGCGCCGTCCTTGACGCACTCAACCGTCGTCTGCCTACTCTTACGGAGTGACGACGAGCCCCCCTCCCCGCCGTTCCGACGAAGCCACGTTGATCGTCTCCGGCGGCCGTGACGCCGGGTACGCCACCACTCCTCACCTGCTGGCGAGCGAAGCGGCCCTCCAGGTCATGGAACGCGGTGGCAACGCAATCGACGGCGCAATCGCGGCTAATGCCGTCCAGGGCGTGGTGGCTCCGCACACGTGCGGAATCGGCGGCGACCTCTTCGCACTGATCCACCGGCCCGGAGACGCCGCCCCGGCCGTCCTCAACGCATCCGGTGTCGCCGGCTCCGGTGTATCAGCCGACGCGCTGCGACGAAACCACAGCGAGATGCCGTACCGCCACCCGTGGACGGTCACGGTGCCGGGATGTGTCGCCGGCTGGGCAGAACTGTCCGAGAAGTGGGGCCTGTTACCTCTGGAGTGGGCGCTGGAACCCGCGATCAAACTCGCCGCCGCCGGGTTCGCGGTATCGGATGAATTGTCGGAATCCCTGGGTCAGATCCAGGAGCTGATCCGGTTCCAGCCCTCGTCGGCCCCGCTCTACGTGGAGGGTGCTGCACCCGAGCCCGGGACCACGATCAGGAGACCGGGACTCGCCCAAACGCTCGAAGCCATCGCGGCAACCGGCACGGATGCCTTCTATCGCGGCATGGTCGCCGAGGAGGTTGTTGCCGCGAGCAACGGCGGGCTGACTCGTGACGATCTGGCCGCCGTGAGCGTCGACTGGGTGGACCCGATCGGCATCGACGTGTTCGGGCTGAGAGCGTGGACCGTGCCACCCAACACCCAGGGATATCTGACGCTGGCCGCGTGCTGGTTGGTTGAGCAACTGGGGCCGCCGCACGATCCGTCTGATCCGGCGTTCGTTCATGCCGCCATCGAGGCCTACCGCGCCGTCGCCTGGGAACGTGACGAGATCGTCTCCGACCCCGGCACGGCTCCGCTGGACAATGCCGAATTGCTCTCCCCGGAGAGATTGGGAGCGCGGCTTGACGCGATGAGCCTCGATGCCGTCGCCGACTGGCCGGCGCCGGCACCGGCCCCCGGCGGCACGGCCTACATGTGCGTACGTGACGGCGACGGTATCGGAGTATCTCTGATCCAATCGAACTTCGCCGGTATCGGTACGGGGTTGTCCGCCGGGGACACCGGTGTCTTCCTGCACAACCGCGGCGCCGGCTTCAATCTGATTCCCGGCCATCCCAACGAGTTGACCCCGGGCCGGCGGCCGCTGCACACGCTGTCTCCGACTCTGTGGACCAAGGACGGCGATCTCCGGCTACTCCTCGGCACCCGCGGCGGGCAATACCAGCCTCAGCTGCTCATTCAGGTTGCCACCCACCTTCTGTACAGCGATGCGCCACGAGCGGAGAGCCAGCCGGCTCCGCGGTGGCAGCTCGACGGATGGGGCCCCGGCGAGGAACCGCTCGTCAAAGTCGAGGAACGCACCGATCCGGCTGTGATCGCCGGGCTCGAGGAAAGGGGCCATCGGGTGGAGCGTGTCCCCGACTGGAATGGCGGATGGGGGCCCGTCTCGCTAATCGGCATCGACGAAGACGAGGTCTATGGGGCCGCCGACCCCAGGGTCGGCTCATCGGCCGCGCTGATGAGCAGCTAGTGGTCTGTCGCACAATTAGCGTGCGCGTGTCTGCGAGTCATCAGCGTATCTGGATAGGACGCACAACGAAGGCGCATCAGTAGATGCGTCGAGGCGGAGGACGACGCCAGGGACGTTGACGGCCGCAGAGACGCCGTGATTAGTTGTGCGACAGACCACTAGGGCGAACTGGAGCGCGATTCCGAGCCGAATCGCGCCTCACATCCCAATGGTGACTTTGCCTCGGGCGTGCCCGGCGCCGACATGGCTCATTGCTGCGGCGGTCTCCTCGAGGGGGTACGTACTGTCTATCACCGGAGTGATCTTGCCGGCTTCGATCAACTCCGTGAGGTCGATCAGATCCTGTTTCCTCACCGGGGCATAGAACGGCGCCTTCTGTTTGCGCACGAACGGTGACAGCAGGGCGGCGGCCGCCATGCGACCCAGCGGTCCGAACCAACGGCCGCCTGAGGTTCCGTTGTTGGAGAGGAGACCTCCGCCCTCGGTGAGGACACGTCGGCACTCCGCCATCGAATGGTTGGCAACATTGTCGAGAATCAGGTCATAGCGTGCGCCGCCCTCGGTGAATGATTCCCGGCTGTAGTCGATGACGTGATCGGCACCGATCGATCGAACCATCTCGACATTCCCGGTCCCGCACACACCGGTCACTTCCGCTCCGAGAGCCTTGGCGATCTGAACAGCGAACGTGCCGACCCCTCCCGACGCCCCGTTTATCAGAACGTGCTGTCCAGGGCGCAGCTTCCCCGCGTCGCGCAATCCCCGTAGAGCGGTGACTCCAGAGACGGGAACGACCGCGGCCTGAGCCAACGTGAGACCGGACGGCTTCGCGGCGATTCTGTCCGCAGCGACGGACACGTACTCGGCGCAGCTGCCGGTGGGCGCCTCACCAAAGACCTCGTCGCCGGGCTGGAACTCTCCGACGTCGCCTCCAACCGCCTCGACCGTCCCCGCGAAGTCGAATCCCGGGATTCGCTTTCTCGGCTTGCGCATCCCCAGGGCTAGTCGGAAGACATACGGTCGGCCCGTCATCAGCAGCCAGTCCCCTGGATGCACGGCTGCCGTGTGAACGCGCACGTGCACCTCGTCGTCCTTGATCTCCGGCTTGTCGACTTCCTGAAGTACCAGAACGTCAGCCGGTAATCCGTACTTGTCTTGGACGATCGCCCTCATCACACTCTCCTCAGCCTCTGATCCAACAGTATGTGGCCCCCGTCCCGAACGCCTCAGTCGTCGCTTGCTGCCTCGGCCGCCATCGCGGCGATGTCCTGGACGATGTCGGCATTGGCCAGGGTCGTCACATCACCGAGTTGGCGTTGCTCCGAGATGTCTCGCAGCAGGCGCCGCATGATCTTGCCCGACCTCGTCTTGGGAACATCGGGCGTGAACACGATGCTCGCCGGCTTGGCGATCGGTCCAATCGATGTAGCGACGTGGTTGCGCAGTTCGCGCAACAGGTCGTCGTTCCCCTCGAAGCCTCCCCGCAGGCTGACAAACGCCGCGATCGCCTGGCCGGTCAGCTCATCCTTGCGGCCGACGACCGCAGCCTCGGCAACTGCCGGGTGCGACACCAGCGCCGACTCGACCTCCATCGTTGAGATGTTGTGCCCGGCGACCAGCATGACGTCGTCGACGCGGCCAAGCAGCCACAGGTAGCCGTCCTCGTCGATCTTGGCTCCGTCTCCCGGAAAGTACATCCCATCGAAACGAGACCAGTAGGTGTCGACGTAACGATTGTCGTCGCCCCAGATGGAGCGCAGCATCGACGGCCACGGTCCCCTGATGGCGAGGAATCCGCCTTCACCGCGAGAAACGGAGTTCCCTTCTTCATCGACAACGTCGGCCTGGATACCCGGCATCGAGATCGTCGCCGTCCCCGGCTTGGTCGTCGTGACCCCGGGCAGCGGCGAAATCATGATCGAGCCGGTCTCGGTCTGCCACCACGTGTCGACGATCGGTATGTCGACCGGGCCGATGTTCTGCTGGTACCACATCCACGCTTCGGGGTTGATGGGCTCCCCAACAGTGCCGAGCAGTCGCAGGCTCGTCAGGTCGTGGCGCTGCGGATACTCCACACCCCACTTCATGAAGGCTCGGATCGCCGTCGGCGCCGTGTAGAGCTGAGTCACCTTGTACTTCTCGATGATCGCCCACAACCGATCCCTGTCCGGGAAGTCGGGAGTGCCTTCGTACATGACGCTTGTGGTGAGGTTGGCGAGTGGCCCGTAGACGATGTAGGTATGGCCGGTCACCCATCCGATATCGGCGGCGCACCACCACACGTCCTCGTCCGGTTTGATGTCGAATACGTAGCTGTGAGTCGCCATCGCCCCGGCCAGGTAGCCACCGGTGGTGTGCATGATGCCCTTGGGTTTGCCGGTGGTGCCGGAGGTATAGAGGATGTACAGCAGGTCCTCGGCGTTCATCACCTCGGCAGGGCACTCCGTCGACTTGTCCGCCACGAGGTCGTGCCACCACACGTCGCGCCCGTCGGCCATCGGCACTCCGTGCTTGGTCCTCTCGAGGACAACACAGTGGTCGATCAAATCGGTCCGACCCATCGCCGTGTCGGCCGCCTCCTTGAGGTCGACGACCTTGCCGCGGCGCCACGATCCATCACAGGTGATGAGCACCTTGCAGGCGGCATCTTCGACTCGATCGACGATTGCGTCGGCGGAGAAACCACCGAATATGACTGAGTGAGCGGCACCGATTCGGGCACAGGCGAGCATCGCGATGGCGAGCTCGGGCACCATCCCCATGTAGATGGCGACGCGGTCTCCCTTGGCTACTCCGAGGGACTTCAGACCGTTGGCAAAACGATTCACCGCTTCGCCGAGCTGTTGATACGTGATCACCCGGTCGTCGCCCGGTTCTCCCTCCCAGTAATAGGCGACCTTGTCGCCGCGGCCGGCCTCGAGGTGGCGATCGATGCAGTTGTAGGTGACATTGAGCTCGCCGTCGGCGAACCACTTGAAAAACGGGGGGTTGGAGTCGTCGAGCACCTCGGTTGGTTCCTTGAACCACGTGATGCGCTGTCGCGCCTCACGCTCCCAGTATCCGATCGGGTCCTCTGCGGCGGCCTCGTGGATGCCCGGCTGGGCGTTCGCCTGCGCCGTGAATTCGGGTGACGGAGGAAACTTCCGATCCTCCTGCAGCAGGTTCTCAATCGCCTGAGTCGGGTTTTCGGACACACCAGCTCCTCTCGCGTCGAACGTCGCAGACACGCTAATGCATCCGACCCGGCGGCTCGTGGAGCTAGATGGTGCTGCACAGCAGGCCGCCTAGCGGTCAAAAAACCCCTCGACGTGTGCGATGTCTCCGATCGGAACCTGTCGCCGACGGCTCCTGCGCCGCCCCCACAGGGCGAGAAGGATTGCCGCCACGATTGATCCGCCGGCGATGAGCGCTCCGCCTACCCAATCTCGAGATTCCTCGGCGCCCTGGAGAAGCTCACGACGCAACGCGGCGCGCCACGCGATATCGGCTGCCGCCCACTCCGCCGGATCCGGGTTCCGGATGATTCCGGTGCCGCGAGCGGCCACAGCATCCGCCACCAGGTCTCCAATGGGGCTCTCCTGATACTCGGGATTCCAGACGGAGATCGGCTGCTGCGTTGCCACCAGCCAGTCGGAGGCATCTGCGTCACCGCGCGGATCGTTGTAGAAAGTGGCGACCCGCATGGTCGCCCGGTGGGTCGCCGACTTTCCGTTGAGACGGCCGGCATACCACTGTCCGATGGCGCTGGCCAGCGGCTCCGGATAGCCGTTCTCGCCTGCCGCCGACGCCAGGTGCCACAAGGCGACATTGGCCAACCCAAGCGAGATTGCGTCCCCGACCAATCGAGGCTGTTGCGCGTCCACAAAGAGCAAAGCCTCATCGGCAAATACGGCGGCGTGGAGACGTTGTCCCTCGGGAAGCAGTCCCATGTCCTGGAGCTCCGACCCGTCGAGAGTGGTGTGGGCGCCGTACACGCACACGGCCATGTCGGGGATGCTTCCCAGATCGGAACGTAGCAGCGCCGCAACCTCCAGAGCGTCGTCGGCGAACCGAGCCGCGGCGCCGGAGTCCAGCGCGGCCGAATGAACTGTCACACCGCCTTCATCGATGACGAGTTCCCATTCCTGGTCCGGGAATCGCTCGTCACATCGCGATTCGGCCTGAGCCCGAGCTGCCCCCGGCGCAACCAGAACGGTGATCACAACAACCAGCAGCGCCGTGCGCGAGATCCTTCGGTTCATGCTGATGGTCATACCAGAACGCTACCGGAGGTCTCGACGAAGCGATTCCCAGCGTCTTCTGGCAGAAGTCGGCTTGCGACGGGGCGGGGCCTCTTCCTAGCCTCACGGCAACGGTCCCCCGCGCGCTGCGGGACCTCGGCCCGGTCGCAGTGGCTGGCGATCGGCGTTGGATGAGGAAGGCGGAGTTCTTTGAGACTGCATCGCCCCAAGGCGTTCGCCGGTTTCTTGATAGTGAGTTTGCTCGCGCTTGTCGGCTTCGCCGCGTTCTCGGCGACTGGTGTCCGCGCGGCGCCGCCGATCGACATCCCGGACGTGAGCGCCAGGGTGGCCGGAGCGCTCCTCGGCGTTGATCTCGGACCCGACCCCGACCCGGCGACACCTGCTGACTCCCAGGAGGAGCCTGCCGCGGCACCGGCAGTCACCGCGACGACTACTACTACCAAGGCTCCCCCAGCCACAGTCGCGCCGCCAACAACGACCACCGCGAAGGCGCCGGCCCCAACAACAACCGCCGCTCCGCCGCCGCCGACGGCTGCTCCAACAACCGCAGCTCCGACCACCACGACGGCCCCGACGACGGCTGCCCCGACGACCGCTGCCCCGACGACAACGACGACCACCAGTCCATACCCGCCGGGTGTCACGTACGGGGTGCGCGACGTGGAGGAGTGGCGTCCCCTCGTCGAGCAGTATTTCCCCCCGGAATTGGTCGAGGACGCGCTTTCGGTGATGGAATGTGAGAGCCAGGGCAACCCGCTGGCGCAACATCCCGGAACTCTGGCGACCGGTCTGTTCCAGTTCATCCCGAATACCTGGAATTGGGCATCAGATCGAGCCGGTTGGGGAGGACACAGCGCATTCGAGCCCGAACCGAACGTCGCCTCAGCCGCTTGGCTCGTTGCTGCGACGATCACCGTCGAGCACCCGAATGGGCCATGGGCACACTGGAGCTGCCAACCAGCGTCGACCGAATAACTGACCACTTCACCGACCTAAACTCGATCACATGAAGAAGTTTCTCAAGCTGCTGGTCCTCATCGCCTTCGGGGCGGGTGTCACGTGGCTGCTGCGCGACCAACTCGTTCCCGGGCCCACCGCGCCGGATCCGCACCCGCCGGCCTTTCGCCATCCGCCTGAGCCACCGCACGCCGCAACCGGCCCGGCGGAGTCTGGCAGCGACGACCTGACCGAGGTCAACGGCATCGGGCCCGTGTACGCGGCAAAGCTCGGCGCCGCCGGCATCACG
>CAMYIJ010000052.1:0-2660 GCA_947258375.1 uncultured Acidimicrobiaceae bacterium | reverse complement strand
GCGCGGACGCCGACCGGCTGGCCGCAGACGCCGGACTCCCCCGCGACCGTGTGGCCGACTGGATTGGCAAGGCAGCCGACCTGGCCTAGCCGATGCTCTACGAAACCCCGCCCGAGGAGCTCGGAGCACTTCTCGGAGATACGCCCGCATACCGCGCCGACCAGCTGCGGCAGTGGCTGTATCGGGATTTCGTCCTGGAAACCACCGCGATGACGAACCTGCCGATGCCACTGCGCGAGCAGCTCGCACCTGAGCTGTGGCCATTCACCGTCGAAGTCGCCCAGGACGGTGACGCCGGCCGCACCCGCAAATGGCTCTTCCGTGCCCCCGACGGAGCCTCGATCGAGGCTGTGCTCATGGGATACGACGACCGGGTCACACTGTGTGTCTCGTCCCAGGCCGGGTGTGCAATGGGCTGCACGTTCTGTGCAACAGGCCAGTTCGGGTTCGAGCGCCACTTGACGCCCGGCGAGATCGTGGCTCAGGTCGCCTACGCCAACGCCCATCTCAAGACGCGACCGATGCCCAGCAGTCCGCGACGGGTTACCAACGTCGTCTTCATGGGTATGGGCGAGCCGCTGGCCAACTATCCGCGCGTCGAAGAGTCGCTGCGGCGCATGGTCGAGGTCATGGACATGGCGGCACGATCGATCACCGTTTCCACCGTCGGGGTGGTGCCCGGCATTCGACGCCTCGCCGCCGCGCCATGGCAGGTCGGCCTTGCGGTGAGCCTGCACGCTGCCGATGACGAGCTGCGCTCAACTCTGGTGCCCCTCAACGACAGATATCCGCTCTCTGAAGTCATGGCAGCATGCCACGAGTACTTCGAACGCAAGGGGCGGCGCATCACCATCGAGTGGGCGTTGATGAAAGGCACCAACGATTCGCGGGATCAGGCGGTCAAGCTGGCGGCGATCGCGACCGAGCTGGGCGCCCACGTCAATGTGATCAACCTCAACCCGACGCCACTGAGCCACGAGCAACCCACCGAGCGGGCTGCCCTCAGTACATTCATGTCCGCGCTGGAGGCTGCGGGAGCCAATGCGACACTGCGAGCGACCCGCGGCCAGGACATTGACGGCGCGTGTGGGCAACTGCGGTCCCGTGGTTCCGACCGGCCGCTGACGATCACCACGGAATAGGGCGAACGGAACATTTCTCCTCGGTTCGCTTGATTAGGACGCACATATCCATATAGTGGGCAACGGGAAAGGTGATCGCGTTTGTCCGGGGGGTGCCTGTGAGCACTGGGAGTCGAAGCAACCCACGCTCAAGGCTCGATGACCACGGCCGATCCATAGATGGAACAGGCGTCGTGAGGCCTGCCATCGCAAACGAAATGGACATCGACCAGTGAAGCCAATCCGCAAGGCCGTCTTTCCCGTAGGCGGCCTCGGCACACGATTCCTCCCGGCCACCAAGGCACTCCCCAAAGAGATGCTTCCCGTTGTCGACAAGCCGCTCATCGAATACGCGGTTGAGGAAGCGCGCGAGGCCGGCATCGAGGAGTTCGTCTTCGTCACGAGCCGCGGCAAAACCGCCATCCAGAACCACTTCGACAGTCACCTCGAGCTGGAGTCCGCATTGCGCGCCAAGGGGCGCGACACGGAGCTGTCTGCGATCACGAACGCGGTCGGCAGTCCGGGTCAATTCGCCTACGTCCGCCAGATGGAGCCTCTGGGCCTGGGCCATGCTGTGTGGACCGCCCGCAACTTCATCGGCAACGAGCCGTTCGCGGTGCTGCTCGCCGACGACCTCATCGGCGGTTCGTCGAGCACTCTCGCCGATATGGCCGAGATTCATGCCGAACACGGTGGCAACGTGATCGCCCTCATGGAGGTGCCCCCGGCCGACACCGCCCGATACGGCGTCGTAGCTCCCGGCGACGACGACGGAAGAGTTGTAGAAGTGCTGGACCTCGTCGAGAAGCCTGATCCGGCTGATGCCCCATCGAATCTGGCAATCGTCGGTCGCTACATCCTGCTCCCGGAGGTCCTCGACTTCCTCGCTCTCGGTGAGAAGGGGGCTGGAGGGGAGATCCAGTTGACCGACTCCATGGCGCGACTCATCGGAGGTGCCCCGTTCAACGGCATGCGTCTTCGCGGCACGCGGTACGACTGCGGCACGAAGATCGGCTTCCTCGAGGCGAACGTCGCCCTGGCCCTCGAACGCGATGATCTCGGTGGCGATGTGCGCACCCGCCTGCAGAAGGTGCTCGACGACCACCGCCGCGACGGATAGGTGTGATGCCCTCAACCGTTGCTCGCACTCGCTAGGGACGAGTGCACCTAGGCCGCTGGCCGCCCGACGAGACACGAAATGTGGTGGCCAGCAGTCGAGGCTGAGCCCCGGGGGTGCGGCTCGGCGTGGCTCGGCGGAAGCGGCGTTGGTGGGCCAGGTGTCTCCCCGGAGCTCGAATCGACGAGTCGGGATGGTTGCGACCTCCTTGTGCGGCGGCCGCGAAGAGGGGATTGTCCAAGTGTGGCTGCCACCCGCGGGTTCGCTTTCGCCTGAGACCGCGGGCTGCCGCATCGCTTTGTAGGGCCGAGCGGCTCGTTGAGGGCGCGGGCGAAGGCCCAGGCGTCAATGGTTGCCCGTCAAGCGGTTCGTTCGTCGGTTGGTTGGCGTTAGGGTCGGTTCAGTTCGGTCTGGTTCGACGA
>CAMYIJ010000051.1 GCA_947258375.1 uncultured Acidimicrobiaceae bacterium | reverse complement strand
CCTCGAAGGACTCGTATCGCGGGTGCGTTCCCGTCAGGTAGCGATCATTGAAGCCGTTGACCATCTCCAAGTCCCCCACTGGGACGGAACCCGCTCCCTGAAAGAATGGATAGCAGGTCGATTGGACCTCCAGCCCCGCAACGCTTCGGACCTCGCCGTCCTCGCTAAAGCCGAGTCGGGACCTATCCGGGACTCAATCAAAGCCGGGATAGTGTCGGTGGATCGGGCGGCAGCTACTACCCGGCTGGCGAACACCGGAGCCGACCAAGCCACCCTCGACCAAGCCGACGGAATCGCGGTCGGCCAGATCGGACAACTCGCCGCCCGGCACCGCCGGATGACACCGATGGATGAAACGACGGCCTTTCGGTCACGGCGGCTGTGGTTCCAGCCCAACCTCGGGAACACTTTTGGAGTCGGATCGTTCGGCATGACCGGTGCCGACATGGACGCCGTCATCGACGCGATCGATCAAAGGGCCGATGAGATCATCAACGCCGACGATCCCAACCGGCCAACACTTGAGCAACGCCGGGCCGACGCCCTGGTTTCGCTGGCTCTCGATGCCACAGCTCCATGCGACCTCGACACTCAGCAGGACGGTGGACCCGGACGGGTTGCACCACGGCGCCTCAAGGCTCAGATCTTCGTCGACGCAACCGAGGCCGCAACAAGCGGCGGCGAGTCGGGGGCGCTCTCGCGTTCCGGACTCAAAGTCGGGCCAAACACGCTCGCGGAGATCTTCTGCGTCGGGGAAACCCAGACGACCGCGATCACCAGCGAGGGTCTCATGGCGGTACCCACCGACGGGGACCGGCTGTCGAACCGGATGCGTGATTATGTGTTCTTCCGCGATGGGGGCTGCACTGCTGATGGGTGCACCAGCCGCTACCGCCTCGAACCGCACCACGTGCAACACCGCCGCCACCACGGCAACCATGATCCCGACAATCTGACGTTGCTGTGCTGGTTTCACCACCACGTCGTCGTCCACCAGGAAGGCTTCACCATCGACCCGGGATCGCCACCGAAACGGAGGCGCTTCCTCGCTCCGGGCGTCACCAGGGGGCCCCCGCCGGGATAGCGGGCCGGGCGGCCGTCCTGAAACGACCGGCCGATCCAGCCGCAGATCACCTATCCGACGTGAGAACCAGTCAACCACGCGAAAGCCCTTTCGAGCGCGATCGTCGGGACACCCGATGGCGGCCGAGGCTTTGGCGCGCCCTGCGCCCCGCTGAATCCAGCTCAGCCGTCGGTCGGGTGTGCCAGCTGGGCGGGCACGTCGATGCGTGGTGAGGGGGACGTTTACTGGTGTAGGACCGTGCTGATCGCCGCCAGTGCCTTGTCGATATCCCGGCTGGAGATCTCGAGGTGGGTCACCGCTCGTACCCGGTTCGCCCCCAGCGGCAGCATGGCAACCCCGGCGTCGTGCAGCGCCGCGCAGAAGTCGGCGGCTTTCGTGGGGGCGACATCGAAGTAGACGATGTTGGTTTCGACCAGGCCGGCCTCGAGGCTGATGCCGGGCATCTCGGCGAGGCCGGCAGCCAGTCGGGTGGCGTTGGCGTGGTCTTCAACGAGCCGTTCCCGGTTGTTCTCGAGGGCGTAGAGCGCACCCGCGGCAATCACACCGGCCTGGCGGAAACCGCCGCCGTACATCTGCTTGAAGCGGCGGGCTTGCCCGATGAGGTCGGCCGAGCCGACGAGGGCGGAGCCGACCGGGGCGCCGAGGCCCTTGGAGAAGCACACGCTCGTTGTGTCGAACCCGGCGGCGAATTCGGCTTCGCTGACTCCGGAAGCGGCCGTCGCGTTCCAGAGGCGGGCCCCGTCCATGTGAGTGGCGGCTCCGGCGGCACGGGCCGCGGCGGCTACGCCGTTGAGGCGTTCGAGTGGCCAGACGATTCCGCCGGCGCCGTTGTGAGTGTTCTCGCAGGCAATCAGGGTCACCGGCTGGAAGAGGTGGGGCGGCATCGACTCGGGGGGATCGGGGATGGCGGCCGCCACGTGGTGGGCCTCGAAGGTTCCGTGCCCACCGTCGAGTTGGTGGATGGTGAGCCCGGCGAGCGCGTTGGCGGCCCCGATCTCGTGACTGTCGATGTGGGCGTCGGTGCCTGCCAGCACGATGTCGCCCGGCTGGGTATGCGTCCGCAGTGCGATCTGATTCGACATTGTGCCGGTGGGCACGTAGACCGCGTCCTCCTTGCCGAGAAGATCGGCAACTGTCTCCTCGAGCTCGCGTACGGTGGGATCACCACGAAAAACGTCGTCGCCGACCTCGGCAGCTGCCATGGCTTTACGCATGGGCTCGGTGGGTTGGGTGACGGTGTCGGAGCGGAGATCGATCATTCGTGGTCCCTTCGGTTCTTGCGGATCTCCGCGCCGATATCGGCGGGCATGTACGCAAGAATGTGGTGTTCTTGGCTGCTTATTCAACCAGGCCGGCGATGGAGCGTGGCTGCAGCAGGTAGAGGAGCTCGCCGCGGGCGCCCGGGGCATCGGCCCAATCGCGCACGTACAGCTCAACGGCCGCGATTGTGGCCGTCTTGATGACCGCCGATCCGCCGGTGAGATGCTGCACCAGGGATGACCATGTTGGTTCGTGGCCCACCAACATCACAGATGCGGCACCGGGGTCCGCCTCCAGCAGCACTTCGAGGGCTCCCCTCACCGACGTTCCATAAAGGCTCTCGGAGTATGTGATTTGGGAGCTCCACCGGCCGGCCTCGGCCGCGAGACGGGCGGTGGTGGCGGCCCGCGTCGCCGTTGAGGAGATCACGAGATCGGGGGCTTCCCCCATGGCTGCGAGTGCCTTGCCCATGGCGGCGGCGGCTTTGGTGCCTCGTTTGTTGAGGGGTCGTTCGTGATCGGCCAGTCCTGAGCCCCAGTCGGACTTGGCATGACGCATGATGAGGAGTTTCTTCATGGTCCGAGACTACCGGCGGTGCCACCGCCGGGCCGTCAGGCGCGCAGGGCCTCGAGAAACGCCGTCGCCAGGGGAGAAATCGCCGATAGCGAACGGACTGCGGCGAAAGCTTCCCGGCGAGCAATATCGGACACCACCAGGGGCAGGGGGCCGCGATCGTCAACGAGCGATTCGGGCAGCACGGTGAAACTCCCCGTGAGCTGCGCCAATTCGCGCAGCACGGCCGGATTGGCACTCTCGACCACGACTCTCGCCTCGATACCGGCTGTGATGAGACCGCCATCGATCACGCGTCGGCTGCGCGAGCCGCTTGGATACAGCGCCCAGGTGCCGGCACTCGGATCGTCCCCATATCCGTACAGGTTCATCGGCTCGGCGAGGAGCGCGATTCCCTCCGCCCGCTCGAGGGGACCGAACACGATGGCGATGTCGTCGCGGAAGTCGACGAGACGCTGTTCGAGATCCGAGGACGCGGCCACCGTCATCGACAGCGCAATGGCGGGGTGGGCCTCGCTGAAGGCGGCGATCTGGTCACGGAACAGGTAGAGGGCGGCGGCATCGATCATCCCTACCCGGAGTGTTCCGGCGGCGCCCGAGCGACGGTCCGCGAGTTCGTCGACGAGGACCTCGCTCTCGCCCAGGACGCGACGGGCGTATCCGGCGACCAGTTCCCCGGCATTGGTGAGCCGGCGGCGGCGGCCGTCACGTTCGAGAAGCCGGGTGCCCACCACCTGCTCGAGCCGGGCGATCCCCTGCGACAGGGCACTCTGGGAAATCCCGATGATCGCGGCGGCATCAGCGAACGTATCGCCCTCCGCCACCGAATTGAAGTAGCGAAGTTGCTGCAGCGTGAGACCCTCGAGCTTGAATTGCTGGGTGTTAATCATAAGAGATATAGATATGTTACTTCAGAAACTTTCATTTGTCTTCACTACTCAAGGCAGATAGCTTGGCTGATACCTAGACGAAAGGCGCGACGTGACAGACACCTCCGCGCGCAAACTGCGCATTCTCACTCCCGGCCTCGGTGCCGTAGCGACAACTCTCATGGCGGGCATCATGCTGGCCCGGAAGGGACTGGCGAAGCCCGTCGGATCCCTCACCGAATACGGCGATATCGACGGCGTACCGCTTACCGACCTGGTGACGTCGCTCGACGACATCGAATTCGGCGCTTGGGACGTCTTCAACGAGTCCGCTTATGACGTCGCGGCCCGCTCGGGAGTTCTCTCGCCGGCGCACCTGGCCGAGGTCGAAGACGAGTTGCGTGCCATCCGGCCCCTGCCCGGCGTGTTCGACCCCGTTTGGGTGCAGGCCCTCGCCCATGCCGATCACATCAAGCACGGCGACAACCTCATGGAAATGGCTGATCAGCTCACTGCCGACATCGAGGCATTCCGCGCGGCGGGAGAGCGGCTCGTCATGGTGTCGTGCATGTCGACTGAGGCCTACCTCGAGCCCACGGAAGTTCATGGCGACCTGGCCTCGTTCGAGCGAGGGTTGAAGAACAACGATCCGGCGATCTCGCCGAGCCAGGTTTACGCATACGCCGCGATCCGCGCAGGTGTTCCGTACGCCAACGGCGCTCCCAGCCTGTCTGTCGACATCCCGGCGCTGGTGGAGATGGCCGAGATGCATGGGGTGCCGATTGCCGGCAAGGACTTCAAAACGGGCCAAACCCTGATCAAGACGATCCTGGCACCGGGCCTCAAGTCGCGGCAGCTCGGTATCCGCGGCTGGTTCTCGACCAACATCCTCGGCAACCGCGACGGGGAGGTCCTCGACCATCCTGACAACTTCCGCTCCAAGGAAGTCTCCAAGCTCGGCGTCCTCGATTCGCTGCTGCAGCCTGAAGAGAATCCCGACCTCTACGGTGACATCAGCCATGAAGTCCGGATCAACTACTACCCACCTCGCGGCGACCAGAAAGAAGGCTGGGACAACATCGACATCTTCGGGTGGCTCGACTACCCGATGCAGATCAAAGTCGATTTCCTCTGTCGGGACAGCATCCTGGCAGCACCGATCGTTCTCGATCTAGCTCGTTTGATGGATCTGGCGAACCGCAACGGCCGCGGTGGGGTGCAGGATTTCCTGGGGTACTACTTCAAGAGCCCGCAGCCGACGTATGCCGGGGAGCGGGTTGTGCAGAACCTCTTCGAGCAGGAAGAGATCCTCATGGACGCCATCCGCAAGATGGCCGCGGGGTAGGGTCCCGACCAGGCTCCAGGTTATGAGGTTCTGGGTGGCGCGCTAGCCTCGGCGCCATGGGCGTCCGTCGCTGTGGCCTCGTCTTTCTACTGTTGCTGGGCGCGTGCGCCGGTGGTGCCGAACCACCCGCAACATCAGTGTCGCCTGAGGCGATCGCGGCTCGCTCCCGAGCGGACATCGGCCGGCTGCAGACCGTCCAGGAGCCTCTGCGAGGCAGCATCCAGACGTGGTTGAACGGGGTGGGTCTCGCCCGACTGGACGCCGACCTCTGGCAAGCCCGTCTCGATCGGACGTGCGCCGAGGAGTTCTGGGTCAATACGGGCGCCCTTCACGCCCTCGCGGACGAGTTCGTAGCCGCGGACGAGGCGTTTGTTGCCGCCGACCCGGTTCTCGCGGCCATGCATGTGGACCGCCCCCCGACAGACAAGAGCTCTGCCTATGTCAGCCTCTGGACCATGGCACTCAACAACTGCCGTCATCTCGTGCCGCCTGGGGTGGTTGCCAACGGGCCGCCCGACCTCGATCGCGGCCAGTAGGCGCCTGCCGCACGTCGACTCGGACGAGCGTTCGAAGCCCGCTACAACCGCACGGCTACGTACTCGATGGCCCGGGTGAGGAGAGCGACGTCGTCCGGGTCCACGTTGGGGAAGCACGCCACCCGGAGTTGGTTGCGACCCAGCTTGCGGTACCCGAAGGTGTCGACGAGACCGTTGACGCGTAGCACGGCTTCGACGGTGTCGGCCGAGATCTCGTCGACCAGGTCGATCGTGACCGTTGTGGTCGAGCGGATCGCGGGGTCGCTCACAAAGGGGCCGGCGATATCGCTGGCCTCGGCCCAGTCGTACAGCGTGGTCGACGACGTCTCTGATCGGTCGATCGCCCAGTCCAGCCCACCCTTGGCGAGCATCATGTCTATCTGCTGCGCCAGCAGATAGAGAGTGCCGATGGCCGGCGTGTTGTTCGTCTGGTTCTTGCGCGAGTTATCCAGAGCGACTTGCAGACTGAGGAAGGGCGGGATCCACCGTGGCGATGCGTCAAGCGTTTCGATGCGCTCGATGGCGGCCGGGGAGCACACTGCCAGCCACAGGCCACCGTCGGCGCCGAAGGCCTTCTGCGGGGAGAAGTAGTAGACGTCGTATTCGCTGTGGTCGACGGCTACCGCACCGGCTGCGGAGGTGCCATCGACCAGCACAAGGCCCGTGGCTCCCGCGGGGCGAGCAACCGACAGCTGCACGCCGGTCGACGTCTCGTTGTGGATCAGGGCATAGGCGTCGATGGATGCGTCGGGCCGCAAGGAAGCGCCCGTGCCATACGGGGCCTCGATGACGTCGGGTTCAGCCAGGTGCGGAGCGCCCGTTGTGACCTTGGCGAACTTAGAGGAGAACTCACCGATGCTGACGTGCTGGCTGCGATTCTCGATGAGTCCGAACGCGGCGGCATCCCAGAACGCCGTGGCGCCACCGTTGCCAAGGAGGATCTCGTGGTCCTCCGGCAGGTCGTACAAGGCGCGGAGACCGTCGCGGACGGCCCCGACGACGTCTCGTACGGCCGGGCGGCGGTGGCTGGTTCCCATCAGGGTGTCGCCGGTGGCCGCGAGGGCGGTGAGGCTGGGGATCAGTACCTTGGACGGACCCGAGCCAAAACGCCCGTCGCCGGGAATGAGGTCGGTCGGGAGCTGGATATCGGGGATTGAAGTCATGATCCTGGTAGGGGGTAGGGTGCGGGCCTGGGTCCACAAAACAGCGTGCGGAGGAGAGTAACAACCATGACCGCGGGGCCAAGTTCCAGCGCTAGTTCCGGACTGTCGCAACGGGCTATCGAAATCGCCGAGTCGGCGACCCTGGCGATAACGAGCCGCGCCAAGGCGCTGAAGGCCGACGGGCACAGCGTCATCGGCTTTGGTGCCGGAGAGCCGGACTTCCCCACGCCGCAGGCAATCGTTGATGTTGCGATGGCCGCGGCCGCCGACCCCGCGAATCACCGTTACACCCCGGCCGCCGGCTTGCCCGAATTCAGGGAGGCCATCGCCGCGAAGACGAAACGAGACTTCGGGTTCGAGGTGGAAGCCTCCCAGGTCGTCGTCACCAACGGTGGCAAGCATGCTGTGTACGCGACCTGCCAGGTTCTGCTCGATCCCGGTGACGAGGTGCTGCTGCCGGCGCCTTTCTGGGTGTCGTATCCCGAGGTGATCAAGCTGGCCGGTGGAGTTCCGGTGCTGGTGCCAACCGATTCGTCGACGGGGTTCCAGGCCACGATCGAGAGGCTCGACGCCGCCGTCACCGACCGGACCAAGATGCTGGTCTTTGTCTCTCCCTCGAATCCGACCGGCGCGGTCTACCCACCGGAAGCGATCGCCGCCATCGGCAATTGGGCGGCGGCCCGCGGAATCTGGGTGATGACCGACGAGATCTACGAGCACCTCGTCTACGGAAGCGCGGAGCACGCTTCGATGCCGACCGTCGCCCCCGACCTGCGCGATCGATGCGTTGTTCTCAACGGCTGTTCGAAGAGCTACGCCATGACCGGATGGAGGGTCGGCTGGATGATCGCCCCGCAGCCCGTGGCGGCGGCTGCCATCCGCATGCAATCGCACATGACTTCCAACGTTTCCAACGTCGCCCAGCGGGCCGGCATTGCCGCGGTCGCCGGAGACCTGGATGCGGTCGCCGAAATGAGGGACGCCTTCGATCGCCGGCGAGTGACGATGGTCCGGATGCTCAACGAGATCCCGGGAGTGAGCTGTCCGGAGCCGGAAGGGGCTTTCTATACCTTCCCCAACGTCGAGGGGCTGCTCAATCGACCGCTTGCCAACGGTTCCTCTGCGGCATCTTCCCTCGATTTGGCTGCCCTGGTGCTCGATGAGGCCAAGGTGGCGTTTGTACCCGGGGAGGCGTTCGGTGCCCCGGGATCGGCGAGGTTCTCATTCGCGTTGGGCGACGATGACATCGTCGAAGGGCTCGGCAGACTGGCGGCGCTCGCGGGTTAGGCGAGCCACTCCACCACGGCGCTCCACGCCGCCGAGGCGGGGTCGATCACGGCGAAGTGGTCGACACCCTCTAGGGACTGGAATGTCACGTCGTCACCGGCCGCGGCGGCTGCCGCGACATACTTCTCGGACAGATCGATCGGTACCCGGTCGTCGGCGTCCCCATGGACGATGAGCTGGCGGGCTCCCAGCGGCAGCAGTGCAGTGGGCGACGCTACGGCGTAGCGCTCCGGGCCATCTGCGGGGGATCGACGCAGGAATTCCTCGGCGGCGCCTTCACCGAGGTCCAACTCATGCGCGGCGGCGAGGTCGGCAACCGGGGCCAGGCCCACCACCCGCTGCGGGATGACGTCGGGCTCGGCATCGGGCTGCTCCGGGTACTGCTCCGGACGAGCCGCGCTCCACAGAGCGAGATGGCCGCCGGCCGAGTGCCCGATAGCCGTGACGTCTGTCAGGTCGAGGCCGTTGTCCGGCGCCAGGTTGCTGAGGTGATCGATTGCCGCCGCCACATCTTCCATCGTCAGCGGCCAGCCTCCGCCGCTGCCGACCCGGTGGTACTCGATATTCCAGGTGGCAAAGCCGCGATGGTGCAGGTCGACCGCCAGCGAGTCCATCAGATCGAGGGTCCAAACATCGCGCCAGAACCCACCATGAACCAATACCGCAACCGGGTGAGGCCCCGCCCCGGCCGGCACCCGGAGTTCCCCGTATTGCGACTCCGCAGTCCCGTAGGAGATCCGCTGCGGCGGCACGGCGCCCGTCGCCACAAGGCGACGGAGGGCGTCCCCGTAGCCGCGAACGCCACGCCCATATATCACATGATCGGCCGCCGGGCTGATGACCGACTGGCGGCGCCACGCCTCGCGGGCATGGATGTTCGAGATGTGCACCTCGATCGTGAGCTTGCCGATGGCGACCAGAGCGTCGTAGACCGCGTAGCTGTAGTGCGTCAGCGCCCCGGCATTGATCACGACCGCGTCCGCCGAATCGGCTGCGCTCTGCAGGGCGTCGATGATGGCGCCCTCGTGATTGCTCTGGAAGAACGTGCAGTGCAACCCCAGGCCAACTGCCTCGGCGGCAATCTCGTTTTCGAGTTCGGGGAGCGTGGTCGAGCCGTATATCTGGGGCTCCCTTGTCCCGAGCAGGTTCAGGTTGGGTCCGTGAAGGACAAAGACATTTCTCATTTCGGGCCTGAGGCTACGACCGTCGCCCGGCTGCTACAAGGCGGCGGCTACTCGCCGGATGTGGCGATCAGATGATCCGGCAGCATGGCCCGACCCCGCTGCACCATGGCGCTGGACAGTGTCGCCACAGAAACCTCGCCCAGCGCCTGCAATTCCGCAACGATTGCCGCGACGACGCTCGCCATGGTGAGGTCGGGGGCAAGATCGCTGAGGGCGCCGGTGGCCGCCGGCTCGAACTCGACACCGAGGGCGGCGTACACCGGAAGCAGCACTTCGTTGATTGCGTCTGCTCCGCCGACGGCGATCACCCCTCCGACGTGGGCGGCGTTCTGGGCAAGGCGCTGGCCGACACCCATCACTTTGCGGTTGCCCGCGTGGTGAACACTGAAGCGACCCGGACAGTACTCGCCGGGGATCTCGCCGACCGCACTCGTCACGCCGAGGCGGGCAAACACCCGGACCATCAGTTCGGACAGAGCTTCGAAGCGCTCCTGTATCCCGGATCGGGGACCGGTGATCGGCATGGTCCATCCGAATGCCAGCGTGCCTTCGTGAAACACCGCGGCCCTGCCGCCGGCGAGTCGCACTAGCGGGACATACCCGTGGCTGCGGGCCGCTGCGGCCGCATCGGCAAATCCCGTCGTCACTGCATCCCGTTTGCCGAACGCCAGCACCCGGCCGGGGGAGTAGACGCGGAAGGTCTCGCTGAGGCTGTCGGCGGACACGGACTGCAGAATCGCCCGCGCCAGAGTCGTATCCAGCCCCGGGACGGCCGGGTACGAGTCGGTGACGAGTGAGATCTGGCGTCGCACTTCAGTAGCCGCGGGCCGGGTCGACTCGGTTCTTCAGCCGCCTACCGGCAAGGAGTCGGCCGAGGTTCTCGAAAACCAGGTCGAGGGTTCGCGGGGCATACGTGAGAGCGTCGTCGGAGGACACGTGCGGCGTCATGATCAGGTTCGGCACGTCCCACAGCGGCGAGGAGGCCGGCAGCGGTTCGGGGTTGAAGACGTCCAGCACGGCGCCGGCTAGGGCCCCCGATCGTAAGGCCGTCGCCAGGGCTTCGTAATCGACGACCGAGGCCCGACCCATGTTGATCAGGCCGGCGTCGGGGCGCAACAACGACAGCCGTCTCTCGTCGAGGAGGTGCCTTGTCTCGGCCGTGGCCGGCGCTGTGACCAGTACGAAGTCGGCTGTAGGAAGCAGCCGATCGAGCACATCGACGCCGTGGACCTCGTCGAAACCGGCGGTCTGCCGCGGACGGTGCCGGATTCCCACCGTCCGCAGGCCGAGCCGCCTGGCTTGCCGGGCGACTGCGCTCCCCAGAGCTCCGGCCCCCACGACGAGCAGCACCTTGCCGGTGATGGCGTTCGTGAAGCACTCGACGTAGCGGCGGTTCCGTTGCTCCTCCAGGAGCCGCGGTATGGCATTGTTCAACATCAGCAGTGCCATCAGTCCGTATTGGCCGGCCTTTTCGGCGTGGACACCCCGGTTGTTGGTGAGCGTCACACCGTCGGGGAGCCAGTCGAGCGGCTGGAGGTGCTCGATGCCGGCGCCGATGATGTGGATCCAGCGGAGGCGCGGTGCCCGTTGCCGCAGATTCTCTGTCGGCAAATCCCACGCGACGAGGCCGTCGGCAGTGGCCATCGACTCGTCGAAATGGTCGAGATCGAAGTCGATGGTGGCCTCGACCTGCGATGCGACCTCGGGGTGGCGCCGGGCGGCGTCTTCGTAGCGTTCTGCGCTCATTCGGAAGACGTCTTCTCCGCGCCGGTTGTTCTTGATATGAAGCCGGATCACCATTGCTTCGCGAGCCTAAACGGCCCGGCGATCCGGATACACACCGCTTTGGCGGGGCGCCCCGGTAATCTGGTGACGTGTTCATTTCCAAGTCCAGCAGGTGGCTGTGGCGCGTCGTGCTTGCGGCGCTGGTTGTCACCGCGTGCGGTGACAATGGCATGTTCGACGGTGTGGGAGAGCGATCGCAGGACGCTGTCCTTGGCGACCTCGTTCCGTCATCGACTGTCGCCGCGGAAGTGGGACCTCAGGAGACCTACGGCGTGGTGCTTTCCGAAAGCCTGGACTGGTGGAACGACGGCATCGAAGGTGAGGCAACGGGGGAGAGGAACTACGTCGTCGCCAAGGTGTGGGCCCGCGATGCCCACGAGCGAGTTCATCAAGCGAGCCGACTCGAAGTTGTCCAGGTCCTACCCGGTGTCGGGTTCCCCGGAGTGGTTCCGGAGGAGGTCCGGTACGTGACCAGCCAATTCATCTATGACACGGCTTCGGCGACTCTCGACGCCGAGTTCGCGGTCCAGTTTGGGTTGTGGCCCTCCGAGCCATACAGCGGTGGAACCAACGTCGCGGTGCTTCGGGTGGGCGATGCCGGCGAGTTCCGCATCGACGGCATCGTCCCCGACGTGGTCGACAACGGGCTCAATCTCAGTTGGACGGCCGGGCCGTATCGCTATGAGTTGTTCTGCAGCACGGCGCTCATCGATGAGCTGTGTTGGCAGATGGCCGAAGCGACTGTGAGCCTGGCATCGCAGTTGCCACCCGCGGCGTGAGTGCCGGTAAACCAACTCTCAAGAGTGACCTAAGCTCGACTGTTGCGCTACTAGGAGGCTGACATTCTTCATTCCGGTGGGTGGTGGTCGTACGTTCGATACGACGAGGAGCAAGACCGCCCGAAGCTCGATCGTGACCTGCTGCGGCGGGTGATCGACTACGGTCGGCCATACGGCAAGTGGATCGTGGTCGTCCTGCTGACGATCCTCATTGTCACGGGCCTCAGCCTCGTGCCCCCGTTGCTGATGCGCTCCCTCATCGACGGAGCGATTCCTGCTGAGGACATGGGCTGGGTGACCCGCCTCGGCCTTGCCATGGTCGCGGTGCCACTCCTCAGCGGCGCGATCGGTGTGCTGCAGCGTTGGGCCTCGGCGTTCATCGGAGAGGGGATCATCTTCGATCTGCGCGGCCAGCTGTATGGCCACCTGCAGCGTATGTCGCTCGGCTTCTTCACCTCGACCAGGACCGGTGAGCTCATGAGCCGGCTCAACAACGATGTGGTCGGCGCCCAGCAGGCGGTCACGGGGACCGCAGTCACCCTGGTATCGAACATCATTGCGGTAGTGGCGGTGTTGATTGTCATGCTGCGCCTGCAATGGCTGCTGACACTCATGGCGGTGGCGATCCTGCCGCTATTCATCATCGCGTCACGGCGAGTCGGGCGGCTGCTGCGAACGGTGCGGCGCCGGCAGATGGAGTACAACGCTTCGATGAGCGCTCATATGCAGGAAACCTTGAGCGTCTCGGGGGCACTCCTTGTCAAGCTCTTCGCGAGGTCTCGCTACGAGGAGGGCCGCTTCTCGGAGAACGCCGGACACGTGCGTGATCTGGGTGTCCGCCAGGCGATCATCGGCCGCTGGTTCTTCATGGCACTTGGTTTGGCCAGCGCCATCGGCACGGCGGCAGTCTTCTGGACCGGTGCCGTCATGGTCATCAACGGACGATTGAGCATCGGCCCGCTCGTTGTCAATCAGGGATTGACGATAGGTGACATCGTGGCGCTGACGGCCCTACTCGGCCAGCTATACGGACCACTCTCAGGCCTTTCGAACGCCCGTGTCGAGTTCGCGACGTCGCTCGTGTCCTTTGAGCGGGTCTTCGAGGTGCTCGACCTTCCCCTCGACGTGAGCCAACCGCAAGACCCGATCGACGTAGATTCGATGGAGGGCGCAATCGAGTTCCGGGACGTCTCCTTCTCGTACGAAGCCGGGAACACCGGCGGGTTGGAATCCGTGCAGCGCTACACCTGGCGCGGCATGACGGAGGGGGAGGCCGACGACGTGGCGGCGCGATCGGGCATGGCGCTCGAGGGCATGTCTTTCAATGTCGAACCGGGCGAACTGGTAGCGCTCGTCGGGCCGTCCGGAGCTGGCAAGACGACGACGACCTATCTGGTGCCGCGCCTTTACGACGTCACTTCCGGGGTGGTGCTGATCGATGGTCACGACGTCCGCCGGTGGGATCTGGAGCAGCTGGCCCGCGGGATCGGTGTCGTCACCCAGGAGTCCTATCTCTTCCACGACACCATTGCGGCCAACCTGGGCTACGCCCGGCAGGGTGCCACGCCCGAGGAGCTGCGGGCTGCAGCCGAAGCGGCCAACCTCTCCGACTTCATCGACTCGTTGCCTCAGGGCTATGAGACCGTCGTCGGCGAGCGCGGTTATCGGCTCTCGGGAGGGGAGAAGCAGCGGATGGCGATCGCCCGCGTCATTCTCAAGGATCCCCGCATCCTCATCCTCGATGAAGCGACCTCGCATCTCGATGCGCAGTCGGAGACGATGATCCAGGATGCTCTGGAGCGAGTCATGCAGGGGCGGACCTCGCTGGTCATTGCTCACCGGCTATCGACAATCCTGTCGGCAGATAGGATCATCGTGCTCGACCAGGGCCGCGTCGTCGAACAGGGAACTCACGACGCGTTGCTGGCCCACGGCGGTTTGTACGCAGAGCTCTATCGGACCCAGTTCCGTGCGATGGAGGCGGGCATTGCTGAGGGGTAGCTCGCTGGCCGGACTGGTGGTGCTCTTGGCGGCTTGCAGTACCTCCCCACCGCTGCCCGCCACAGAGTACTTCCCGGCGGTCGAGTCGGAGCTGGAGCGTCTCGACCAGGCGACTCGCGACCTCACCGACCGCTACGCCGTGGAGTTGGAGGCTGAGGTCGGGGCTCTCGTGGCGGACAGGGATTCCTCCGAAGCCGGGGCCGGCGAGCGGCTCCGCGACGCCGTAATTGCGATTGCCGCGGCCAAGATGCAGGCGATCATCGAGTCGCACGCGGGACAGGTCGACGTCTTCATCGCGAGGATGGAGAAGCTGACACCGCCGGAGGCCGTGAGCAGCGAGCACGCTGAGCTGGCCGATGCCTTCCGCAGCTGGGCGGGTAGCGGCGAAGAGACGGTCGCCCAACTGGGTGCCGCCGGCGACCTGAACGGACTGGCGATCGCACTGCAGCAGTCTCCGTACGCCGATGGGCAACTTCGCGTCGATCAGGCCTGCCGCGCCTTGCTGGATGATGCGGCCGTGGTCGATGTAGTCCTGACGTGTCCGGGCACCGAGCTGCAGCCGCTCCAGGTGGGATCATGAGAGTCGCCGCCGCATGTGTCGTGGCGCTCGTGTTGAGTTCGTGCTCCGGTGGACAGAGCGAAGAGGCAGCGACGACGGTGACCCCGGGCGCCACCGGGGAGGTTCCGACAACCCAGGCTGCACAGGACGGAGGCGCGGACGTAACGACAACGCCCGCCCCGGCTGAAGCTCAGGACTGCCCGGTGGTGGTGGACGTCGAGATGACCGAGACTGCTCCCGGAGTGTTCACGGTCAACACCACCGTGCGTTCTGTCGACGTCGAGGGAGTGAGCTATGCCGATGCGTGGGAAGTACGCGATCTCGACGGCGAGGTGTACGGTGAACGTATCTTGACTCACCCTCACGCCAACGAACAGCCGTTCACCCGATCGCTGTCGGGAGTTGCCATTCCGCGCGACGTTGCCCGGGTGACGGTTGCCGCCCGCGACTCGGTGCGGGGATTCTGCGGGGTGCCCTTGACAGTCGATGTGCCCCACTCATGACGGCCGACTACCCGGTCTGGACCGGCAAGGAGTGGATTCAGGTTGAGATTCCCGCAATGGAGGGGGAGGCGCTCGTCGTGCCCAATGTTGCCGCCGTCGCCTACTCCGAAGATCGCTCCCGGCTGGTGCTCCAGCGCCGCGACAAGCCGGGTGAAGCCGTTCGCGGTCGGCTCGAGGTGCCCGGCGGCCGGTGGCGCGCCGGGGAGTCGCCGGAGGAGGCGGTGCTTCGTGAAGTGTTCGAAGAGACCGGTCTGACCGTTGTCGAGATGCTCAGCGGCGCTACGGACTACAACTTCACGGCAGGCATTTCGCTTCAGGCGTCCCGGCCGTCTGCTGTCGTCGCCGGTCTCGCCGGGGCTTATCCGGCCCTGCTTCTGGCGTTCGAGTGCGTCGCGGTGGGCGTTCCCCGAGCGCTTGCCGGCGAGACCGCGGCCCCCGCCTGGTGGGACATAAGCGACGTGGCAGCCCATCTCGACAACGATCCGGACGATTTCGTGTGGCAGACGGCGGCGATCTTGCGCGAAATCCTCGGCTAGGACCGTCGGCCTCAGTCCGCAGGGGCCTGGGTATCCTCGAGGGTCTCTTTGGGGGCCGGGGGAACCACCAGGACCGGACGGCCCGACTCGAGCATCACCCGGGCCGAGACGCTTTCCCATGCCGACTGGTCGAAGATCTGTCGCGTCGAGCCGAGCACAATCACGCTTGCATCGATGTCTCGGGCCAGACGCGAGATCGTCACCGCAGGGTCCTCACCCTCCCGGTAGATCGCTTTCGACGTGATGCCGGCGGCGTCGAGTGCCGCCACCAGTGGCTCGGTCAAGCGTTTGCCCCTTTCCTCGACATACCGCGCGATCAGGGCGTCCTCGGCTTCGGTCCAGGAGGCGCTGCCGCCATCCTCGAGCGGATGCCAGGTATCTCCGCGGAGCTCCTCGAGGAAGGAGCGGGGAACTTCGATGACGGTAGTCACGGTGCATTTGCCGCGGTCGCCGAGCAGGCGACGCACAAACTCGACCACCGGTCCAGGGCTGAGAACCCCGGTAGTGGCAACCAGAACGTCCATCCCGGCATCATAGGGTGCCGGGATGGGCTCCACCCAGCCCGCGGACGATCGGTTAACAATCGATGAACTGGGCACATTAGGAGGCCGACGATGGTTGGCTCCGATACGATGAGCACCATGTCGACAGCCGAAGGAAGACAATCGCGAATTCTCGTGGTCGACGATGAGCCGATGGTCCTCGAAGTGGTTACGACCTATCTCGAGCGCGACGGCTACCAGGTCACCACCGCCAGCAGCGGAGCCGAGGCGATTGCTGCCATTTCCGGCTCCCGGCCCGACCTCGTGGTACTCGACGTCATGCTGCCGGAGATCGACGGGTTCGACATCCTGGGCCGTATCAGGCGCTCGAGTGACACACCCGTGATCCTGCTCACTGCCCGTACCGAGGAGACCGATCGGGTTCTCGGGCTCGAGCTCGGGGCCGACGACTATGTCGTCAAACCGTTCTCGCCACGAGAGCTGGCGGCGCGAGTTCGCTCGGTGCTGCGTCGTGCCCAGCCGCGACGCGGCGGAGAAGTTCTCGAGTTCGGAGATCTGAGAATCGACGGTGTCTCTCGCGAGGTCTCCCTCGCCGGCGAGGTTGTGGCGACCACTCCCAAAGAGTTCGACCTGCTGGTGTTCCTGGCCGGCTCGCCGCGGCAGGTCTTCAGTCGCTCGCAGCTTCTCGAGCAGGTGTGGGATTCGTCGGCCGACTACCAGGATCCCTCCACTGTGACGGTCCACGTGCGTCGCTTGCGCCAGAAGCTGGAGGCCGATGCCGAGAACCCGCGCTGGCTGCACACGGTGTGGGGTGTCGGCTACAGGTTCGAGCCCTGACATGAAAGCGGCCGTCGGCTTCCTCGGAGTTCTCGTTTTCGGTATCGCCATCTTCGAAGTCACGATGCGGCCGTCGGGCACGGAGCGTTTCCAGATCGTCGCCATCTTCGCGGCGATGGCGCTGCTTGCGGGCGCAGTCGGCTACTTCTTCCCGCGATTCGTCCGATTCGGCTCACTCCAGACCTCCGTCATCGCGATTGCGGTGCTGGCCGTGGGCCTGGTGGTCATGTCTGCGGTCCTGTCGGCCGCGCTCATGTCGTTCACGGTCCATGACATCAGGGTGCTGGCGGTGGTTTTGGCGTTCGGCCTCGGCCTTGGTTTGATCACGGCGGTCGCCCTGGCGCGGCCTCTCGCCGTCGACCTCGAACGTATCCGGGTCACCGCCCACGGGGTGGCGACCGGTGACCTCGCGGTTCGCACCGGAGTGGTTCGGGGAGACGAGCTCGGCATGGCGGCGGATGCCGTCGATGACATGATCGAACGACTGGCGGATGCGACCGAGGAGCGGGCCCGCCAGCAGTCCGCCCGCCGCGAATTCCTCGCCGCGGTTGGCCACGACCTCCGATCGCCTCTGGCGGCTCTGCGGGTTGCCGTTGAGGCTCTGGAAGACGGGCTCGCCCCGGACCCGCAACGCTATCTGCGGTCGATGCGCGCCGATGTCGACGCGCTCTCCCATCTGGTCGACGATCTGTTCCTCTTGTCAACCATCGAGAGTGGCAACCTGAGGTTCGACAGGGTGCCGGTGGACGTTGCCGAACTGGCCGACGAGTCGATCGAAGCTCTGGACCCGGTTGCCCGGGAGCGGCAGGTCGAGTTGCTGCTGGATGCCGACGGAGTGGTGCCTGCGCTTGCCGGCCCGGACCAGATCGGGCGGGTAATCCGCAATCTGGTCGACAATGCGGTGCGCCACGCGCCGTTAGGGAGCCGGGTCACAGTCACGGCGGTCGCCAACGGGGGCGCGAGAGTTACCGTGACCGACGAGGGGGCGGGCTTTGCCGATGATATGGCGGAACGTGCCTTCGGTGAGTTCGTCACGGGAGATCCGGCCCGGAGCAGGGCGATTGGCGGAGCCGGGCTCGGGCTGGCGATTGCACGTGGTCTCATCGATGCTCACGGCGGTTCGATTTGGGCCGAGCCGGGCGCCGGTGGCAAGGTGGTATTCGTCTTGCCCCCCGCAACGGCGTCTAACTAGCAGATCGGATGCGCGTGACCTCTAACGAGACTCTCAACAAGGTTCTTTGGAAGATCCCCAACGTTTTGTGTCTGGTGGGCAGTCGGGCCGGTGATGAGTGGAACGCCATGACCCAGAGCTGGGTTACTCAGGTATCGATGGAGCCCGTGCTCGTGGCGATCAGTGTCGACGCTTCCGCGGTCACCAACCGCTTGATCCGGGAAGGCGGTGCATTCAGTCTGAACTTGTGGGATCGCGAGGACACCCGGCCGTTTGTCAAGTTCTCCAAACCGGCGGTGTTCGACGGCGAGACCCTCAATGGACGCCCGGTGTTCGCCGGTGCGACCGGCGTGCCGATCTTCACCGAGGCGGTTGCGTGGCTCGAGTGTCGGTTGTACCAAACCGTCGAGTGCGGCACCCACGATCTGTTCCTTGGCGAGGTCGTTGGGGCGGAGATCAACAACGATGACGCACTCGTGGCTCGAATCGAGGACACGAGGATGAAGTACGGTGGCGTCAAACGTGGCGGACATTGACACCGGTCTGGAGGCACGATGGATCTGAGGGTGGACGGCAAGGTGGCGATCGTGACGGGGGCGAGCCGCGGCATCGGGGAAGCCACGGCGGCCCTGTTGCTGGCAAGCGGCGCTCGCGGAGTTGCCATCACGAGCCGGCGCGAGGAGAACCTCGCTGAGGCTGCGGCCCGACTTGGTGAGCCGGATCGGCTGCTGGTGAAGGCGGCCCGAGCCGACAGCGCAGATGACGCCGATGCCACCGTGGCCGCGGTGATAGACCGATTCGGGAGTTGCGACATCCTGATCAACAACGCCGGCACCAATCCTTCCGCCGGCAAGCTGGCCGATGTCGATCTCGGCGCGGTGGCCAAGACCTGGGAGGTCAACCAGCTGGGTCCGCTGCTCTGGTCGCGGTCGGCGTGGAGTCTCTACATGGCCGAGCATGGCGGATCCATAGTCAACATCGCGTCTGTTGGTGGCATGACGCCGGGAGCGCTGATTGGTGCCTACAACATCTCCAAGGCGGCTGTGATTCACCTGTCGCGTCAACTGGCCATGGAGTTCGCTCCGAAGGTTCGGGTGAACGTGGTGGCCCCCTCGGTTGTGAGGACCAGGCTGGCTGCCGCCCTATGGGAAGGCATCGAAGAGCACACTGCGGCGGCCCATCCTCTGCAACGGATCGGAGAACCGGATGACATCGCGGCTGCCGTGCTCTTCCTGGTCTCCGACGCCGCCTCATGGATCACGGGCGTGACCCTGCCGGTGGACGGCGGAGTCACCGGGGCCAGCTCAGCAAGCAGTCTCGGTGGTTGAGCCGGCCGCAACGACCGGCGCCACTATTCGCCCGACTGGGTTTTGGCCTGCAACGCGGCCAGCAACTCGGAACGGCGTTGCTCGAGCTCCTCACGGCGCCCGGCGTCGTTGGCATCCAGCGACTCGTTGATTCGCCGCCGGTACGCCGACGGATCGTTGATTATGCGGAAGCGCTCCTGCCAGGCCGGCTTGATCGCAACGTCCTCGATTGCGGCGAGCTGTTGCTCGACGGCCGCCAGTTCGGCCTCGAGGTTGTCTTCCCGCCGCGACGCGTCTGCGAGGAGGCGGGCTTCTGTGCGCAGCCGGTCTCGTTGCTCCTCGAGTTCGAGTCGCTCCGGACCGTCGTCGAGTTGCGAGATCTGATTGCTCAGAGCCCGAATCTCGGAGAGCAGTGCATCGATTGCTGAGGCCACGTCGGCCCTCCATGTCGCGTGTCGCCGGTAGTCGCGGAGATTCTGCGCATGGCGCGCGGTCAACGACAACTGGCGGCGGCCTCGAGTGGGCAGGGTTGACGACCGGTCAGCGAGCATACCGCCGACGCAACAGGAGCAACATCGTTGTGATCCCCACCGGAATCCAGATCCAGGCGAGATCGCCGGGGCCGTTCTCCGTGGCAGCAGCCCGTCGAACAGGCCGGAGGTGCACCAGTCGGTAGCCGGCGGTGGCCTCATCCAGAGCCGCATCGTCCATGCGGCGAGGATGGAGGCCGAAGAGGGGCGCGGCGAATCCGGAGTCGATGAGGACCCCTCGCATCAGGTCGAGGCGTCGCGGCTCATTGGACGCATCCGCCGCCTCGATCTCCCACCGGCCGTCGGGAAGCCACGCCGCGCCGCCGGCGTCGGCGAGAAGGTTGCGGTACCAGTCAGTCCCGGTTCCGAACGCGGCGATGCAGTACAGGCTATCGCCGGCGCGGGTGTAATTGAGCGGAGTGAGATAGAGAGCCCCGCTCTTCCGACCGCGGTGTTCGATAACGAGCAGGCGGCCGAAACCCTCCGGCCACACGTTCATGAAGCGTCCCAGGCCGAGCCGCCACAGCAGCACCATGCCGCGATTCAGGTGGTGGAAGACGCGCCGGAGAATCCGCATCATCTCTGGCTCCATCACATGCTCATACCGGTTGGCAACGCCCTGTCGGTCTGCGGAGCCCATAGCCACAGCATACCGCCCGCCCTGGCGCGGCTAGCGGGGGGGCAAGGAAAGGCCCTTGTAGCCGGGTTTGAGACCGGCGCTCACCAGGTCGGCTCCAACGGAGGTGGTGGCCGCCGATTCGCCGTCGATGAGCTCGAGCGCTTTGGGTCGGGAAGGACGTCCCATTAGTTCGATGATGGCCGCGGCGGTCGTCGCTTGATCGTCGCCGAACGTGAGCGCCTTCCGGCTGCCTTTCTCGAGGTAGGCCACGAGAGCGCCGTCGGCCAGAGCCACTGCTGCTCCGGCGCGTCGCGCCGGTGTGCCGAAGTCTGTCCCGGGCCACGGGAGTGCGGCCCCGTAGGGATTGGCGGGATCTACCGCACTCATCGTCACGATGCCGGTGTCCTCGATGGCGCGCAACCGGTCGACAGCCCCGGGAAGGGCGAACTGAGCGCCACCGCGACCCTCGATGAAGTAGCCACGGCGCGCTTTGCCGGCATCCTCGAGAGCGGTCAGGACCGGATATAGGCCGGAGAAGCCGCCGGGCACACCTTCGGCGAGGACGGCGTCGCGGGTGATGACGCCGTGACGCGTCAGGAGCTGTTCCGCCAGGGCGGCTCCGCGAGCCTCGTGCGCCACCGGTTCGTCGCGACGCAAGAGCTCGTTCACCAACGACCAGCGCCCTGATGCTGCCGGCGGGGTGCCGGTGGACACGCGCGGCCGCCCCCGGCCGCGTGTGCCGCGGCGGCCCCACAGGAAAGCTCGCAGCGGAGCCAGGGTGTCGTTTGTGACCTCACCGGCCCAGACGAGATCCCACAGCGCCGCGACCACCTCGGCGGGGTCGCCGCCTTCAGCCGCGGCGTACAGGTCGTGGAAGAACGAGGCGCCGCGGCCTGCCAGATGGTCGCGGAGCCGGTTGTGGATGGTGCCTGCCGGAGGTTCGGACGCGGCATCCCAGTGGAGCAGAGGCACCTGCTCGCGGAAGTAGAGAGCGACCCGACCATCCTTCACACCGAGCGGCTGGCGGCCGACCCAGACCACGTCGCCCGATGCCAGAAGATCGTCGAGCATCGCAGGCCGGTAGGCGAGCCGGGCCGGAAGGACTGCGCTCTCCAGCTCGCTTGCCGGGAGCGCGGCGCCCTGGAGAGATCGCACCACGTCGACGAGCCGGGCCGGGCTGGAGGTCACGTTGCCAATGCCGTGCCACGCCGGAAGGAAACGACCCATCGTCGCTTCCTCCACCGCCTCGACTTCGCGCCGCAGCTTGGCGAGTGAACGCCGCCGTATACGCCGCAACACCTCGACGTCGACCCAGTCGTGTTCACCGTCTCCGCCGGGGCGGTAGGCACCGCGACTGACGCGGTTGGCCTGCTCGAGGCGCAGCAGCACCTCGACAACGGCGGCCACCGGCAGCCCGATCGCGGCGGCAGCCTGAGTCGCCGGGAAGGGGCTGTGGGTTCTGGCGTATCGGGCGACCACGTCACCGAGAGGATCGGCGACCGGCTCGAGGAGCGATTCGGCGACTCCAGGCGGCGGGGCCACGCCCAGGGCATCCCGGAGGCGGGCGACGTCCTCGACGGCGGCATATGTGTCACGCCCGGCGACCCGCAACGGGACGATCCTGCGTTGGTGTTGCAGATCGTCGATCCACTGTTCGGTCGCGTCGGGCGTCGAGTTGCGGTCGGCCGCCTCGCGGACGGTGAGCGGCCCCAGGTCGCGCAGCAGGTCGTGGAGCTGGTCCCGGCTGGAGATCTGCCTATCCGGCGAGAGGCGTTGCAGGTCGAGTTCGACAGATTCGAGCACGTCGGCATCGAGGAGCTCGCGGAACTCGGGATCACCGAGTATCTCGCGCAGTAGGGAGCGGTCGAGCGTGAGGGCGGCGACCCGCTTCTCGGCAATCGGCGCGTCGTACTCGTACATGAACGAGGCGATGAAATCGAACATGAGCGACGATGCCATCGGGCTGGGGCTCTCCAGCTCGACCTGGTGGACGCGCGTCTTGCGGCCGGCGATGTCGCGTAGCACTTCGGTGACGGCCGGAAGGTCGAAGTGGTCCTGGAGGATCTCGCGGTACGTCTCGAGCACGACCGGGAACGACGCATAACGTTTGGCGACAGAGAGCAGGTCGGCGGCCCGCCGACGCTGCAGCCACAGCGGCGTGCGCGTGCCGGGGCGGCGGCGGGGAAGCAGCAGCGAGCGGCCCGCCGCCTCCCGGAAGCGAGCCGCAAACAAGGCGCTGTCGCCGACTTCGTCGAGCACCAGCTCTTCGAGCTCGTCGGGGTCGATCAGCAGCGTCGCCGCGTTGGGCGGGGTGTCGACATCGGGAAACCGGAACATGATGCCGTCGTCCGACCAGATGACATCGACCTCTCCTCCATGGACTTCGCGGTAGCGGCGCCGGGCCGCCAGCGCCCACGGCGCATGGACCCGCGAACCGAACGGAGACAGTACCGCGACTCGCCAGTCGCCGATCTCGTCACGGAACTGCTCGACTGTGATCGACCGATCGGTGGGCAGGGCTCCGCTGACCGTCTTTTCCTCGGCGATGAATGCCGCCAGGTTGGCCGCCGCCCATGGATCGAGGCGATACCGTTCTCCGAGCTCTGCGGCTGCCCCGGATTCGTCGAGCGCCCCGATCTCACGGATGAATGCACCGACGGCTCTACCCAGTTCGAGAGGCCGCCCGGGGCCGTCACCGTGCCAGAAAGGCATGCGGGCCGCGGTGCCCGCCGCCGCGGGAAGTACGGTCACCCGGTCATGGCCGATCTCGCTGATCTTCCATGCCGACGAGCCGAGTACAAACGAGTCACCGGGCCGTACTTCGTAGACCATCTCCTCATCGAGTTCGCCGACCTTGCCCCCTTCCGGAAGCACGACGGTGTACAGGCCGCGGTCGGGAATCGTGCCGGGGTTCGTCACGGCGAGCATCCGGGCATTGCCGCGCCCGTCGATCACGCCCTCGATGCGGTCCCAGACGATCCGGGGACGCAGCTCGGCGAACTCGTCACTGGGGTAGCGGCCGGCCAGCATATCGAGGACGGCTTCGAGAGTCGCCCGCGTGAGATCGCGATAGGGCGCCGCCCTACGGATGAGTGCGAAGAGGTCGTCGACCGGCACCGGCCCTCCGGCAGCCACGGCGACGATCTGTTGCGCGAGCACGTCGAGGGGATTGCGCGGGATCCTCGTGGACTCGATGGCGCCGTCGTACATCCGGTCGACGACTACCGCGGTTTCAAGGAGGTCGCCGCGATGCTTCGGAAAGACGCGTGCAACCGAGGCGGCGCCGACCTGGTGGCCGGCTCGTCCCACCCGCTGCAGCCCGCTGGCGACGGAACTCGGCGACTCAACGAGGAGCACGAGGTCGATGGCGGCCATGTCGATGCCGAGCTCCAGGGTCGAGGTTGCAACCACTGCCTTGAGCTCGCCCCGCTTGAGCCGGCCTTCGATTTCGACCCGCTGCTCACGGGAAACCGAACCATGGTGCGACTGCACCAGCTCCTCTCCGGCAAGACGGTTGAGCTCCGCCGCAAGCCTTTCGGCCAGGCCCCGCGAGTTCACGAATAGCAGTGTGGAGGTGTGCGCCTGCACCAGTTCGAGCAGCTGCGGATACATAGCGGGCCAGATGGAGCGTTTGGGTAGTTCTGCCGGGTCGGTTCCGTCATCGCCCGGGACCGGGGCAACCGGGGTCTCTTCCGGCCGGTTCATGTCGGCGACCGGAACGACTATTTGAATGTCGAGCTCCTTCTCCCACGGCGCGTCGACAACTTCGACCGGGCGCGGTTTCCACGCGCCGTTGGCGCCACCGTCGCCTCCTCCGAGGAACTCAGCGATGGCCTGGAGCGGGCGCTGAGTCGCCGACAGGCCGATACGTTGCGGCGGGACGTCGGTCAGGTCGGCGAGCCGTTCCAGGCTGATGGCCAGGTGCGAGCCGCGTTTCGTGCCGGCCACTGAATGGATCTCGTCGACTATCACCCAGCGGACCGTTCGCAGGATCCGGCGCGCTTGCGAGGTGAGCATCAGATAGAGCGATTCGGGCGTGGTGATCAGGATGTCGGGGGGATGGCGCAACATCGCCTGGCGCTCGTTTGCCGGCGTGTCTCCGGTGCGCATGGCGGTGGTCAGCCGGGGCTGTTCGAACCCGAGCCGCTGCGCGGCCAGCTGGATCCCGGTGAGTGGGGCGCGCAGGTTGCGTTCGACGTCGTACGCCAGGGCCTTCATCGGAGAGATGTAGAGGACCCGGCAGCGCTCTTTTTCCGGCGGGTTCGGCTCGGCGGCCAGCGTGTCGATGGACCACAGGAAGGCGGCCAGCGTCTTCCCCGAGCCGGTCGGGGCATGGATCAGGGTGTGTTTGCCCGCCGAAATGGCGTCCCAGCCCTTGTCCTGGGCCGCAGTCGGCTCAGGAAAGGCAGATTGGAACCACGCGCGGGTGGCTTCGGAGAAGGAGTGCAGCG
>CAMYIJ010000050.1:13455-38421 GCA_947258375.1 uncultured Acidimicrobiaceae bacterium | reverse complement strand
GCTCGATCCGGCAGGTCGGCGACGTTGCGGCCTTCGAGGTGGATTGTTCCCGAGGTCGGCCTTGCCAGGGTGCCGACCACGTTGAGCAGCGTGGATTTCCCCGAGCCGGAGGCGCCAACGACGCCGACGAGTTCCCCGCCGGCAACGTCGAGCGTGACATCGTCGAGAGCTCGCACCGGCGGGCTTCCTGGATACTGCTTGGCAATGCTGCTGAGTTCGAGGACCGGTTTGCCGACTTCGAGGGCGGCCGTCATTCGGGCACCACCACGGCGTCACCCTCACTGATATCGCCCTCGATCTCGACCCACCCGTCGGCAAACTCGCCGATCTCCACCGTCACGTACGAGGTCGTGCCGTCTGGTCCGACCGTCTCGACGGCGTAGCCACCTTCGACCAATGCAACCAGAGCCCGGGCCGGAACCGCCAGCGCATCGGTGGCGAGGACGTCGATCACCTCGACCTTTGCTTCGCCGGGCTCCTGCGCCGTGGTGGTCAACAGGCGGAGACGCACGCGGTAGCGCTGGCCGCCGAAGTCGTCCTGAGACTGCTGGGCGGTAATCGATTCGATGGCGGCATCGTGACGGCTGCCGTCGGCCGTTTCGACCTCGATCGTTGGGCGGCCCTCGAAGACACCCTTCTTGCGGGCGCCGATGTCGACCGTGACGAACAGCTCGGATTCCGTCACTTCGAGGACACCGCCATTGGCGAAGTCGCCAACGCGCGGGACGGCTGCCACGCGAGTAGCCTCATACGGGAGGAACAGCAACTGGGCGGCATCGATCCGTCCGGTCTCCTTCAGCCCCTTGTCCTTCTGCCAGGCCTTCAACGCCGCTCGGGTGCCGCTGCCGAACTCACCGTCGATGGTGGCGTCGGCGCTTAGGTGCCCAGTGGACTGCAGGTAGTGCTGCAGCTGTTCGACGTCGGCACCATCGGAGCCCGACCCGAGCGACCGGTACATGGGAACCTCGCCCGTGGTCCAATAGGTCGGGCGTTCGTCCACGGAATACAACATGTTGCCGGGCCGCAGCACGTCGCCCTCTTCAGGCAAGGCGGTCAAAGTGCCCGACGTTTGTCCCGGTAGCGCAAACTGATCGCCGTAGCTGAGAGAACCTGTGAACTCCTCCCTGTGCTCGAGGGTGCGCCGGCTGACTGTGTCGGTGACACGTTCGGCTGCGATCGGCTCCGTTGTCGTGGTGGCCGGAGCACTGCCGGTGCTGGTGAACCAGAGGGCGGCTCCGGCGACGGCGACCACGGCGAAGCCGGTTGTCGTGACACGCATCAAGCTCATGGCGTCTCACTGCCGACGACGAATCCGCCGCTGCTGCCGAAGGTGTCCTGCGAGCAGGTCTCCATGGCGGCATTGAGTTCATCAGGATCGAGGTCTTCGGGAAGCTCAATGGACATGTCGCCCGAGAGGTCTCCTGCAGGATCGGGCCAATCCTCGATGCCGTTGTCCCGCATGCACCTGGCGAATGCGAGTTCCTGGTCGCGCATCTCGGCTTCCATCTCGGGAGTCATTTCGAACTCACCGAAAGCAGCTTCGAGTATCGAGTCGCAGGAAGCGGCCGCCTCCTCGAAGGCTTCGAAGTCCATGTCATCGCCACCCATGACGATCACGCCACGGCCACCGCCATCGCCGCTGTCGGGCATTTCGACGCCGTGCTCCCGCATACACTCGGTGTAGTCCTGGAAGGCGTCCTCGGGATCGATCGCCTCTGTGGTGGTTGTTGTGCTCGATGCGTCCGGGGCGGCTGCTTCGACGGTCGGGAGCGTCGGGGCGGTGCTCGTCCCCTCGCCGCCACAGGCCGCCAGGGCCAGCAGCATGGCGCCGAGCAGGGTCAGGCGGCGGACACGGTTTGATCTCATCTGGGCACTCCAATGGCGGCCGCACTGCCGCCGGTAGTCGATTGACGATGCCGCCACCGTGCCGGAATCTGCCTGAGATTCCGCTGAGATCAGCTGAGAGCGCTCTCAGGTTCTCAGGCTTTTCTCAGGTGGACTGGTCGATACTGTGCCCATGAGACTTCTCGTGGTGGAAGATGAAGTGAACCTGGCGACGGCGGTTGCCCAGGGACTGCGTGGTGAGGGCTACGACGTCGAGGTGGCGCACGACGGCGAAGAGGGCCTGTGGCGCGCCCGAGAAGGCCAATTCGACGCCATCGTGCTCGACATCATGCTGCCGGGGATGAACGGATATCGGGTGTGTCGCACCCTGCGTGAGGAGGCGATCTGGACTCCGATCCTGATGCTGACCGCCAAGGACGGAGAATACGACGAGGCCGAGGGGCTCGACACCGGAGCCGACGACTATCTCACCAAGCCGTTCTCTTTTGTCGTCTTGCTGGCCCGGGTGCGCGCCCTCATCCGGCGCGGTGCCGCAGTGCGATCCGCCCTGTTGTCCGTCGGCGACCTGCGTCTCGACCTCGCCAGCAGGGAGTGCCGCCGGGGGGCAACCGACATCCAGTTGACTCCCCGCGAGTTTGCGGTGCTCGAAGCGCTTGCCGCTCGGCCCGGGCGGGTGCTGACCAAGCAGGAGCTCATCGACAAGGTGTGGGGGTTGGACTACTTCGGGAACCCCAACATCGTCGAGGTCTACGTTGGCTACCTGCGCAAGAAGATCGACCGACCGTTCGGCGCCGACACGATCAAGACGGTGCGCGGCGTCGGCTATCGGCTGGTCGCATGAACGCGCTGCAGTCCTGGTTCCGGTCGGTACGGGGCCGGATCACCCTGGCGGTCACCACACTGTTCGCGATCGCAATGCTGTTTGGGGCCTGGTTCCTGCTCAACCGGGCAGAGGCCGCCTGGATCGACGACCTGGAGGCCCGCGACATCGCCGAGCTCGAGATGCTGGCTCAGGATCTCCAGGCGATGGAAGCAATCCTGGGTGAGGGTGTGATCCTGCCGGTGGGGGAGGACGGCACGAGTTTCACCCTCCTCGATGAGACCGGCGACCTCGTCGCTTCGACGCCCGCTGCTGTGTTCGGGGGCGCCGTCATCATGAGCGGCCCGGTTCCGGCGGACGAGCTGCCCCCCGAGTTGATCAGGGTGGTCCCCGACTCGCCGGACTTCGCCGTGGTCGGTGATGTCACGACCGTGTCGCTTCCGGTCGACCTGATGACGGGCACTCTCACGCTGACCGCGTCATCGTCGCTCGAGCCGGTTCAGGCCGGGGTGGGCGCCCTGCGCGGAATCCTGCTGATAGTTGCGCCGCTCCTGGTCGCCGGCGTCGGAACCACCTCATGGCTCGTCACCGGCCGCGCCTTTCGCCCGGTCGAGGACATCACCGACCAGGTCGAACGAATCTCCGATGACAGGCTCGACGAGCGAGTCCCGGTCCCCGCCAGCCGCGACGAGGTTGCCCACCTGGCGCGCACGATGAACACCATGCTCGATCGGCTCTCGGCCAGTCGCCGCCGCCAGCACGAGTTCGTGTCCGATGCCTCGCAAGAGCTGCGTAACCCGGTCGCCACCAGCAAGGTGAAGCTCGAGGTGGCTCTGGCCCATCCCGACGAGACCGACTGGGAGGAGACGGCGCGGGTTGTGCTCGCCGAGCAGGATCGTCTCGGCGGCCTGGTCGACGACCTCCTCATGCTCGCCCGCCTCGACGAGGGCCGATCAGCCATCGCGGCTGAAGTCGATCTCGACGACATCGTGTTGGCCGAGGCCGCCCGGTTCCAGGCTGCGCCGATCGACGTCTCCGAGGTGGCGGCAGCCCGGGTCAATGGCGATGTTCGCCAGCTGACGCGCCTGGTTCGCAACCTCATCGACAACGCGGTCCGCCACGCGACGGCACAGGTCGCCGTCTCGCTGGAGGTTGTCGACGACAAGGCCGTATTCGCCGTGGAGGACGACGGGCCCGGTGTCCCGGAGGCCGACCGGAGTCGGGTGTTCGAACGCTTCGTCCGGCTCGAGGATGCCCGCACCCGCGATGACGGGGGATCGGGTCTCGGGTTGGCACTCGTCCATGCTGTGGCTACGGCTCACGACGGAACCGCACATGTGGCCGATGGTGCACCCGGAGGAGCACGCTTTGAGGTCCGCCTGCCGCGTTCAGGCGTCCGCAGCCGCCCAACGCCTCGAGATCCAGCACCAGATCTTCTGTAGGAGGTACAAGGCGAATAGCACGCCGGCCGCGATTCCCAGGATCCAGGCCGCTGAGGCGAAGAAGCTGCCGGCGCTATCACGCCACGAGGTGAGCGACGGGCCCAGCTTCAAGAATCCCCACGACAGTGAGACGAGCAGCAGCGGGACCACGATGAGCGGGAATATGCTGCCGCGCAGGGGCCACCAGGCCTGCCGCCAGCTCCTCTTGGGGTCTTCCACTTCCAGGCGGCGCGACGCCTGGCCTTCCGGATCGGTGAGGAATGGAGTCCACACCTCGCCGTAGTTGCCGTAGCGCTCGGAGTCGGAGGTAGCTCCTGAGTGGCCCTTGGGGGCCGTTCTCACATTGAGGACCTCGCGGCCCTCGCAGGGCGATTGGGGAGGATCAAAGCCGCGTTTGCCGGAGGGTCCGGAGTTCCAGATCGTCCAGTGGGCCCAGGGCACGACAGGATCGTTGGTGGCGTAGTGGTTGAGCACGTCTTCGACGAGATCGGCTCGTTGGAGCTCTTCCCACGGGAAGTCAGGTCGCAGGATCGATCCAGTCAAGATCACCCGCCCGATTGCGATTTGGGGGTTAGTCCGCTTCATCTCATCGAGCAGCACGTGACCGAGCATCCAGGTGCCGAAGCTGTGGGCGACCACGTCGGGCCGGGCCGGCAGACGCTGCTCCTCAGCGAGCGGGGCCAGCTCGAGAATCCGGTTGCGTAGGCCCTTCTTGAACTTGGCGCGCCGGAACCACAGGATGACGCCAACGATGATTCGGCCGTACTTGTGGATGAACGTCGGCACCGCGGTCCCGCGCCAGCGACCCACATCGAACGCAAAGTCCTGTTGCCAGTCGCCTTTGGTGTTCATACCGTGGATCAGTAGCAGCCACCCAAGGGGGCGGTGTGGCTCACCCGTCCAGGTGAAGACGGGGATCGTCTCCGGGTCTTCGTCTGGGAAGTCCTCGTCGGGAGCAACTTCCTTGGTGCCCTCTTCGAGCCATGGCCCGACATCTCGCAGCAACGCCAGCGCCTGCTCGTCGGTGAATGTCTCCTCGTCCGAGCTGGCGGCAATGACCAAGCCGGACGCGGTGAAGGATATGCTTCCGCTGTCGTACTCCTTTTGCAGCCGGTCGACAAGACCCCGGGGATGGCCGGCCGCCAGGGACTCCCAATCGACTGTCATCGTGGGCGCTGGTAGTGGGCGAGCGTGCCGAGGATCTTCCACACCGTGTCGGCCGTGAGACTGGACCAGAGCCGGATCCTCTTATCCGCAGCAAAGAGCTCCACGCGGCCCAGCCCATCGAAACGGAAGGTCCCCGCGGTGCCGGTGAAGCCGCCGATGTCGGTGTCGCTGCGCAGCGAGTCGCGCACCCGCTTCACTCCGGCCGAGTCGAAGTACGAGTCGTCCTGGGAGACGCCGGAGAACTCCACATAGGCGACACCCGCCTTGAGGCGGGTCGACTGAGGGCGCACGTCTTCGGCTTGTGCGTCAAAGGCCAGCTTCTGGTCGAGGTTCTTGATGACCTCGGCCACGAGCAGCGGTCTCTTGGCAACAGCATCGAAGTCGAGCACTTTCCCCATCGTCTTCGTGGCGTTGGCGTATGCATCAGCGTGTGCCTTCGAATTGACCGGCTTCGGGATGAAGAGGGCGGCGAGTTTCATCTTGGGTTGGATCTCGAATCGCATCACCTCGCGCATCGAGCGGCCCCGGTAGGCCCGGAACTGGTATTCGAAACCGCCAATCCACTCATTCCGCTTGTCATGCTGTTCCTCTTCCCTGGTGCGCACCCAGTACTTGGTTCCCTTGTGCCAGTGGAAGCGGAGCGAGTCGGCGTAGGTGATCGAAACGAGATGGAGATCCTCATCATCCGGGAACTCGAGGTGGGTCGGTTCGGCGGTCCTCTTCCGCCAGTATTTCGCCAGCCTGGCGTCCTTGACGAGCTGGTGGGCGCCCGCTTCGGTGGCAAACGGTTTCGCCTGGTCCGCCGTCAAGCGGTAGGCGTAGACATGCTGTTGGCCCCATCCCTCGACGCTCTGCAGCCAGGTTTCCAGGTGCTCTCTTGTCAGCAATCCCTCGTCGATTGCGTCGATGAGGTTCTGGTCGAATTCCTGCTTGGAGGCGCCGATGCGGATCCCGTGCTCACGGAGCAGCTCCTTGACGTAGACGTTCGTCTGGCCGCGAACGATGCTGAGCGCGAAATCCTTGAGTGCCTGTTGGTCTGCGGTGGACGGCATTGGTCCCTCCTCGGTAGCGCTCCTCAGAGACTACGCGTCGCGTGCGATCCGCCGCGGGGGCGTCAGCCGATCGAATCCATCCCATTCGCAAGAATCCGGGGGTACGCTCCAATGCAGGACGCAGATGACGTGCCCGCGAGCGCAGCGGGCTTGCTGGGAGGTGTCGAGTGTCGGCGGACTGGACCACGTTTCCGTTCACGTACGACGGTGTCACGAGGGAGGTACACCGCACTACCGGCGACAAGCCGCGGCGCGGCATCCTGCTGATGCACGAACTCGGCGGCATCTCCCCGGAGACTGTGAAGTTCGCCGAGTCGCTGGATGGTGTGCGGAGCCCCACGGACGGCACCCCTCTGCATCCCGGCTTCGACGTGTACGTCCCGGCGATGTTCGGGCGGTTCAGGCAGACGGAGGAGGGGCCGGCCGGCCGGCGCCTGGCCGCGATCGTTGGTACCGCGCAGATGATGTGTGTGCGATCGGAGTATCGGGCGATGGCGTCGAAATCCTCCTCCCCGATCGCAGGGTGGATGCGGGCGCTTTCTCGCGACATCGGCGCGCAAACCGGTCACAACATCGGTGTAGTCGGAATGTGTCTCACGGGGGGAGTGGTGTTCTCGATGGTGTGGGACCCGATCGTGGAAGCGGCCGTGTCGGCCCAGCCGTCGCTGCCATTTCTGGGCGCAAGGACCGAGACGACTGTATCAGATGAGGACTTCGCGGCGTCGGCTGCGACCGGCAAGAACGCGCGGGCGCTGCATTTCAAGGATGACGTCATCTGCGACCCGGACCGCGTCGAGAAGCTCAGAGAGGACTGGCAGGACAAGGGAGGCGGCAGCTCTTTGGTCCAGCGCACCTTCCCGGGTAAAGGCCACGCAACTTTGACAGAGCACCATGCCCGGACGGTGGAATCGGGCGGGAGCTCTTCGCGTGATTGGGTGCGAGAGTTCTTCGAGGGAACGCTGCGATGATCGCGCCGCAGAAGGAAGCACCGGGCGGGCAACAGGATGAAATCGTCGAGCTGCGAGTGCACGGCGTCGGGGGGTCGAGCCCGGCCGGCTTGCTCGCCCACAAGAACTCTGAGCGGTTCGGCCAGGCGTACAAGATCGCCGGCGACGACATCACCGGCTTCTACCGCGCCAACTGGGAGAAGGAGCGCCATCGCAAGCTCGAGGGCTATCTATGGGGCGGATTGACTTCGCGCAAGGCCAGTCGCGCTCTGTGGCTGCTATTGCTGCCGTTCGCGCTGGCCAACATCGCCGGCTGGATGATCGAGCCGCGTGCCCCCAAGCCTCCCCACCCGACCGAGCCGACGAAGAAGCCCGAGACGGGCGACCTTGACTTCCTGGCCCGCGTTCAGATCGGCCTCGTCAGGCTCTTCTCGGCAGGGACCACCGTATTGTTCATGACCTGGATCGGCGCTCTGGTGGTCGACCTCGTCGCCTACCAATGCGGTGGCCAGGATGCGTGCACGAAGGGCCGCTTCTGGATGACACCCTTCACGGGGAACCTCATCTCTGAGTTCCCGGCCCGGCGGGCGCTCGTCGGTGTCGGCGTCTTGCTACTGATCGTGATGCTGCTGGCGTTCCTGTCGTTTCGAGCGCAGAACCGATATGAGAGAACAACGTTCGGCGAGGACAAGAGCTGGTTGGGTCGCGACGGTTCTGGCCTTGCGTACGGCGAGTTCTGGGCCTCGTCGGAGTTTGTGCGGCGCCTGACGCACTTGCATATGGCCCTGGCCGTCACGACCGTTGCCGGGCTGTACTCGCTGGGTCTCGACGTAGCCGGCAAGAGCAGCAAGACGCTCACCCTGTCGTGGCCGACGTGGACGATGGTTGGAGTCGCCGCGCTCCTGCTCATCGTCATCGTCATCGCCGGCGGGATGAGGAACCCGGACAAAGACGACAAGCCCGAGCCGCAGCGCGAACGGGGCGAGACGTGGGTTGATTGGGTTTTCCGTCATCCGATCGTGTTCTGGCTGCTGCTCGTTGGGTTCACCGGCTACATCTTCTGGCTCGGTTGGTCGGGGACCAAGACCGAGACCGCATACGGTGCCGGCATTGAACCGGTGTGGGGCCGCGCGCTCCTCTACACCGCAGCTGTCCTGCTCATCGTGGTGCTCCTCATGTTCGGCGTACGTTTCTTGACATGGTGGAACCGTCCCCTCAAGCATTGGGCTGTTGCACTCGCCGCGACGGCTTTCTGGGCATTCGCCCTCGGGCTCACCGCCTTCTGGTCACAACTCGACGTCGAGAGACTCGATTTGCGGCTAGTAGTCGGCGTTGGTGCGGTTCTCATTGCTGCTGTGATCTGGTTCATGGGAGGGCGCCGGCTATTGAAGGTCGTCGTGCCTGTACTCGTGCTCGCCGCTGTTGCCCTTGCGGCGGTGTTGCTGGATTGGACCGCTTCCTGGACCCACGTGCCCTGGCCGGACTCGAGGGTCGTCGTCGGCATCCTTGTCGCCATCGTCGCCTGGCTCAGCTGGATCACGTGCCGGCACGACAACTGGAAGGCAGTTGTCGCCCTCCTCCTCATCGCAACCACCACTCTCATGTGGCTCGGGGGCACCGCGGACCACTGGATCTTCTGGGTGCTTGTGGGTATTGCGGCCGCGGCCGCGCTGTTCGCCCTTCTGCGAGCAGATCACCTTGTGTTGCGAATCCTGGTCGGCCTCGCCGCGATCGCCGCGGTGATCGTGGCTTGGCGTGTCGACTACTTCGGGGAGAACTTCGCCATTCAATGGCTCGCCCTTGGCCTCATCGGGTTGGGCCTGCTGCCCGGACTGGGTGCCGAGTTTGGGCGCAAGGACACGTGGCGGTGGGGAGGCCCGTTGCCCGCCGTCGGCCTCAGCCTGGTCCTCATTGCGGTGACCGCGGCCGGCAGCATCGTGGCGCTCGTCGACTTCCTCGACCGTGGCGAGGCAACGAACTGCTGTGAGACTCCCGTCGTTCCGACCATCGAATACCTGAGCGCGTATCAAGTGGTGGCGCTCGTGTTGCTCGGCGCAGCCGCGATGGCCGTCGTCGGCGCGATCCTTCATTACTTCCGGGTACGCCTCGATCTGTGGGGGCCGCAGGCGGAGGCAATCGCGGCCGACTATCGGAGCGCGGAGCCCGACGACAAGCGCCCGGGGGACCATCAGGACTGCTTGACGGAAGATGGGGGCAAGGTGGTCAAGTCGGCAATTGGGGGCCGCAGCCTCGGCAGCGCCGCCCGCGACGCGGACGTAGTCCTCACGTCGCTCGTGGCCACGGCCTTGACGATCGTGGTCATCGCCCTGATCCGCATCGCGCTGCGCGAGGTGCCCGAGTCCGATTGGGCCGATTGGACCCGGTTCATCGCGGCGATCGAGACGCCGCCCGTGAGCGATGATTGGCGGCCACTGGTGCGCCTGGCAGTCACCGGAGCGGCGGCGTTGCCGTTGGCTGCCGTAGCGCTGATACGAAGTGCGCAGACCGATGAGGACAAGCGCAAGTCGATTGGCACGGTCTGGGATGTACTGACGTTCTGGCCGCGCCGGTTCCATCCATTGGCCCCGCCGTCCTACGCGGAGCGGGCCGTGCCGGAGCTGGCAACCCGGGTTCGGCAGCTCTCGAGGGACGGCTCGAAGGTGATGCTGGTGGCGCACAGCCAGGGAGCGGTGGTGACAGCATCCGCGGTTGCATTGCTCGACGGCACGGGTGATCTGCGGCCTTACCGCACCTATGTCGTGACTCATGGCAACCCGCTGGGGCGCCTGTATCGGCGGGCCTTTCCGGGCTATTGGGGAGGCGGGTTCCTCCGCTATCTCGAATCGCGGCTCGGGACCGGAGGGAGCGGCTGGCTCAATCTCCACCGGCTGACCGACCCGATTGGAGACCAGATCTTCACCGGCCCTGATGAGCGGTTGGCCGGTCCCGGAGAGGGGCCTTTGAACTCCGGCGACTATCTACTGCCAGATCCGGCCTCGCGGTGGAGGTTCGATCTGGACCCCTGCGCGTCGGCGGCAGGTCACTCGAACTACCTCAAGCAGCGGCGCGCTATCGAGAAGCTGGACGAGCTGGCACAGCGGCTCGAAGTCGTGCCGGCGGCAGCCACTCGTTTGGTGGCAAGCGGTCGCGAAGACCAAGTGGGCGGAGGAGACCTCGCGACAGACGTGATGTTCGACTCTCGGCTGGGGGACCCGGCCGGGCGTGATGCGGCTCTGCTCGAGGACCAGCAGTTCATCGTTCGCGATGCAGTGTCCCGCGCCTTCGAGGCGGTGATGGCGGACCTTCCTGACGACGCGTTGGCGGACCTCGAGGAATCGGATCGCCTGGAGTTGTTGGCCGACCTCGTCAACGAGGAGCTCAGCTCCGAGGCGAACACACAGCGGCTGGAGGAGCTCGGGATTGGAGGGATCGAGAAAGTTGTCTTGAGACGCCTGCTAGCGGACGAGTAGAACTCGCCTGCAAGGCCTCCTCGTGGTACCGATCCGGGTATTCAACGAGCTCGACCGCGTTGCCGTCGGGGTCCCTGGCGAGTGGCCGACTCGATCGTGTCTGCCGCCTGGACTATCGAAGCTGCCTGCGATGACGGCTTACCGGCCCGGGGTGGGATTCGGACTCGCGTCCACCTGCGCTGACCGACGATTGCCACCCACCGCGCGAAGTACTTCTAGACAAGTCGCGTAGCGAGCCGTAGCCTTCACGCAAGGCGAAAAGGGGAAATATGCGCGCTACAAGAGGTCGGATTCAGTTCGTGGTGTCACTGGTTGTGACGCTTGCACTCGTCACTACCGCGAGTCCTACGGCGGCGTCGAGCCACATCGAGGTGGTCCAGACGTTTCCGGGAGGCTCGGTCGAAGGGGTCGCCGTCGACAAGACCGGAAACGTCTTCGCGTCGAGCACGTTCACCGGCGAGTTGTTGAAGTTCGAACCCGGTTCGAGCGACTTCGAGGTCTTCGGTTCCATCGATGACTGGGCTCCCGGCGGGCCCTTCGGAGCCGGATTCCTGGGTCTCGCCGTCGATAGCGAGGGAAACGTGTACGGGACGGCACAGTGGGCCGACTCCACCGGCGTCTACAAGTTCGATCGCAAGACGGGTGACGCCACACGGATACCCGGCACCGAGGTGATCAGCTTCCCGAACAGCATCGCCTTCGACAAGCGCGGCAATATGTACGTGACCGATTCCAACTCGAATGGGCTGACGAATCCCCTCGGTCCGACCGATGTGCCGCTTGGAGCGATCTGGCGAGTCGATCGGAACGGATCGGTCGAGAAGTGGGCGGAAGATCCCCAACTCGGCGGAAACGGAATTGCCGCGCTCTCCACACCCGTCGGGGCCAACGGGATTGCGTACCGTCAGGGTGAATTGATCGTGGCCAACACCGAGGGGTTTGGTCTCTTCACCGTGCCGATTCTGAAGAGTGGCGATGCCGGGCCTGTCTCACCTCTGTCGATCCCCGGCTGGCCTCTGTTCGATAGCCCCTTCGGCCCCATACCGGCCGTGCCCGACGGGATCGCTCTCGATGTGCACGGCGCGATCTACGTTGCGGTTGTCGCCCAGAACGCGGTCATCCGAGTGAACAGCGACGGCACCGTCGACACCCTGTTCCAGGACCCGACCCTCCAGATTCTCGACACCCCGTCGAGCGTGGCGTTCGGGACGGGCAGCGGGTTCAAAGAGACGCTCTACGTCGTGAACCTCGCCTTCGGGCCACCGGGAAGCATCGGCGGTGCGCTGATTGCCATCGACGTTGGAGTGCCCGGGATGCCCCTCCCCTGACTCAAGGTACACCAGTCGGATGGGCGGTAGTTACGAACAGAGCTGCCCGCTACTTCGGGGTGGCCGCAGTCCGGCGCGGGAGCTGTAAGGCCTCCTCGTGGTACCTATCGGGGTATTCGACGAGCTCGACCACGTTGCCGTCGGGGTCCCGAGCGTATGTCGTTACGCCCAGGTCGTCCTGATACTGCAGCGGGCAGTCGAAGTGGACCCCTGCCGCCACGAGGTCCTCATACATCTGGTGGATGTTGGTGACCTCAAAGCAGATGCGCGCAATGCCGTGATCGACGACAGGTGTGTGCGGGTCGAGAGGGGTCGGCACGGGGGAGTCGTATTGGACGATCTCGAGGTTGGTGTTGCCGGCGCTGAGCATCACCCAAAGCGCCGCGGATCCTTGGTGATTCGTCAGCTGATCGGCGCTCTCCCAGTTGCCGTTCCAGCTCCCCTTGGTCAGCACCTTCAAGCCGAGCAAGTCGCGATAGAACCCGAGGGCGCGATCAAGGTCTGGTGTCGAGATCACCGTGCGGTGCAGACCACGGATCATCGCATCGCCCTCACGTCAGTCGCGGGTGAGATACAGCAGGAGAGCCTTGAATGCGTGCATCCGGTTCTCGGCCTGATCGAAGATCCGGCTGCGGGCATGGTCGGCTACCGCATCGGTCACCTCGTCGCCGCGGTGAGCGGGCAGGCAGTGCATGAAGATCGCATCGTCGGCGGCCTGCTCGAAGAGCTCGGAGTTCACTTGGAACGGCTCGAATTTCGCCTTCCGTGCCGCGGCTTCGTCCTCCTGCCCCATCGAGGCCCAGACGTCGGTGTACACGGCGTCGGCCCCGGCGACCGCGGCGGCCGGGTCGTTGGTCACCATGATCTCGGCACCGCCGGTCGCTCCGGCGCGGGCCGTGGCGAGCATCGCCTCGGTGGGCTCGTTGCCGGCCGGCGATGCGACGTTGATGTTGGTGCCCATCATCGTGCCCGCAATCATCAGCGAGTTGCACACGTTGTTGCCGTCACCGATGAACGCGACAGTTGCGCCGGCCAGCGGCCGATGTTCGGCGACCGTCTGCAGATCGGCCAGCGCCTGGCAGGGGTGCTCGAGGTCGCACAGCAGGTTGATGACGGGGGCCTCAGCGTTGTCGGCGAGGGCGACGAGGTTCTGGTGATCGAATACCCGGAAGGCAAGCACGTCGAGGTAGCGATCGAGCACGCGGCCCACGTCCTCCACCGCCTCCCTCTTGCCGAGGCCGACCTCGTCCTGCTTGAGCACGAATGGGACCATGCCGAGGTCTGTGGTGGCCACCTCGCACGAGACCCGGGTGCGGGTCGACGGCTTCTCGAAGAAGAGACCAACCCGCAGCCCCTTGCGGGACCCGGCCACGGAGGCGCGATTGGTCTTGACCTCTGCGGCCAGGTCGAGGACTTCGGCGAGTCCATCATGCCCGAGGTCGGCAACGTTTACGAAGTCCATGAGATTCTCCTCCATAAGCCTGCAGTGGTTGCTCCATAGCGTAACCTATCGATCGATAGGTTACAATGAGAGACCGACAACAACCGTCTATCGATCGATCGGTTGATCGTTGAACCTAGCTACAGTTCTGACGACAGGCGACATCGACCTTACCCGAGAGGGGTCATGGCCAATACGGCGACAAAGAACGAAGAGGTTCCGACACGCGAACGGATTCTGCGGGAGGCGTCGCGTCTCTTCGCCAGGAAGGGTTTTCACGGCACCTCGACACGCGAGATTGCCGACGCCGTCGAGATCCGGCAGCCGTCGTTGTTCCACCACTTCCCAACAAAACGCGACATCATGGCGGAGCTCATCGATATCGATCACAGCGAAGTTGCTGCGGTGGCCGAGCGCGAAGCGGCGGCGGAGGGATCGGCGGCGCTTCGTCTGTATCGATATCTGGTGTGGGACATATGTTTCATCTGCCAGTGCCCCTACGACCTGACGTCGGTCGAGGGAGTCATTGACGATCCGCTGTTCGCCGACAAGATGGAGCGGCGCGACGCACTCAAGCGGGCGCGGCGCTCCATCATCGACGAGGCTGTCGAGTCCGGTGAGTTCCTGGACGTCGACGCCGACCTGGCGGAGAAGGCCATTGTCTGGGTGTTGCAGGGCGACATCGTCGAAACGGCCGGGGAGCCGGTACCCAACGCCGATGTGATTGCCGATCAGCTGGCCACATTCATCCTGCGCGCCCTGCTGAAGGACCAGGACCAGCTGGGCGCGATCAAGGCTGCCGCCCAGAGCGGATAGCCAACCGCTTGTGCCCTTCAAGCGATGTGGTACCTCTGGCCGAGCGGTACCTCGGCGGTCGGCGCCAGCGTTGCCGGGCGGTCGTCGATTCGTACCGGGCCACCGTCGCTCGGGACCTCGATGCTGGGAACCGACTCGTTGCGGATCATGTCTGCTCTCGAGAGGGTGCGCGTGTTGGAAACGGCGGCGATGTGACGCTGCTGGATCGCCGCGGCGATGCCGGCTTCTACGGCCAGCCGGGACGTGAAGACCGTAGCGAGCGAGCGCGGCGCGTCTCCCAGCCCTCCGAACATCGGGCCGTACATCCTGGGCTGGGCGCTGCGGATAGACGAACTGCCGTCGCCGGCCTGCCCCCAGGCGATGAAACCCTGCTTGACCACGGCTTCCGGCTTGGTACCGAACAGGGCGGGGCGCCACAGAACGACGTCGGCGAGCTTCCCCGGTTCGAGTGAACCGACGTCCGACGCCAGCCCGTGAGTGATTGCGGGGTTGATCGTGTGCTTGGCTACGTACCGCAGTACGCGGGCATTGTGCGGCGATTCCTCACCGACCTCTTGCGCCATCGTGTGGGCCAGCTGCCACGTCCGCCGAATCACCTCGCCGCCGCGACCCATTCCGAGCGAATCGGAGTTGATGATGCTGATCGCGCCTTGATCGTGGAGCCAGCTCTCGGCCTCCATAGTCCGCGACCGAACCCGGGATTGGGTTGTGCGCGTGTCCGATTCGAGGAGCCGGTTCTGGCGGTGGACGATCATCGCCATGGGGACGATCTCTTCGAGTGCGTTGATGCCGAGCGGCACTGTGGGGGTTGTCGAAGACGCGATCACATTGGCTTCCGCCACCAGCTCTATGGCATTGGGGACATGCCCGCCGCCGGAGCCTTCGACGTGGTAGGCGTGCACCGTGCGGCCGGCAATGGCGGCGATGGTGTCGGCGAGCAGGCCCGACTCGTTGAGTGAGTCGGTGTGCATGGCCACGGCCACGTCGGCCATGTCGGCGACTGTCAGGGTGCAATCGATAATGGCCGGTGAGCCGCCGAAGTCTTCGTGGATCTTGAACCCGGCGGCGCCGGCGGCCAGGGCTTGCTCCAGAGCCGGTGGGTCGTAAGCGCCCCGCGCCAGCAGAGCGACGTTGATGGGGAACCCCGCCACGGCTTCCAGCATCCGGCGCAGATGCACCGCAGGGTTGACGCCGACATCCCACACCCCACCCGCCCCCATGCCAACGATCGTGGTGATCCCCGAACCGAGCAAAACGGGGAGCAGGGGAGCGGACGACAGGTGGACGTGCGAGTCGACGCCGCCGGGTGTGGCGATGAGCCCTTCGCCCGGGAGGAGGCTGGTGTGCGGCCCGATGATCAGGTCGACGTTGTCCATCACGTCGGGGTTGCCGGCGCGTCCGACGCCCACGATGCGACCGTCTGCGATCCCGATGTTGCCCTTGAAGATGCCGAGCACCGGGTCGATGATCACGACGTTGCTGATCACGACGTCCAGCGCAGAGCCGGATCGCTGCCGGCCCTGGATGAGCATCCCGGCCTGCATGGTCTTGCCGCAGCCGGCGAGGACTTCGTCGCCGTACGAGCTCTCGTCCCTCTCTACTTCCACGAAGAGGGCGGTGTCGCCGAGGCGGATCTGGTCGCCGGTGGTTGGACCGTACAGTGCCCCGTAGGTGGTGCGATCCATGTCACTCGGCACTGGTCTGCTCCTCGCCTTCCGCGTCTTTGTGTGCATATCCGCGGCGGATGGCCTCGTTGAGGATCTCAGTGGCGTCGGCCGTGTCTATCGGTCCATCGACGAGCCCGCCGAAGCCCCACACCTCGCGATCTCCTGCCAGCGGGATCAGCCCCACCCGCTTGCTCTCTCGCGGGGCCCAATGAACGTTGGTGCCGGCCGGAATGTCGAGTCGGGTTCCCCAGGCGGCCCGGCGGTCGAAACTCAGAGCGCGGTTCGCCTCGAAGAAGTGATAGTGGGAGGTCACTTCGATCGGTGCGTCCGAGAGATTCTCCACTTCGATGATGGTTGCTTCCCGGCCGGTGTTGATCGGCACGCTCTCGGGGCCGCGGATGACGGCTCCCGGCAATTCGTGAGCGCGCTCGGGATCGGCAGGACCGAATGGATCTTCTACGACAACCAGGGTGGTGCCGCTGGGAAACAGGGCGTCGACCTCGATGTTGCCGATGATCTCGGCGACACCGTCCATGAGATCGTCGCGGCTGAGCACCGTTCGGGCGTTGGAGATGACTTCTGACAGCGGGGCCCCGTCCCAGGCCATTTCGATGATCTCGTCACAGACGATGGCGGTTGCTTCAGGAGCGTTCAGCTTCCGCCCGCGGGCCTGCCGGCGGCGGGCAAGCTCGGCCAGCGTGAAGATCGTCAGCCGGTTCAGTTCCTTGCTGGTCAAACGCATTGCGGGGTCCTCCGGTACGGCCTCACGCTAGCGGGGGGAGGCGCTCGCGAGAGGGGGGAAGGTCCCTCAAGGCGCCCTCCAGGGCGCTGGAGAGGTAGGGGGGCGCGCCCATGCCGCGGTTCCGGGTTTAGGCCTCGGTCTCCGGAGGGGCGATGAACCTCGAGCCGGGACTCACCTCGAGCTCCCGCTCCCCTTCCCACCTTTCGGGCGGTGCCCCTCAAGGAACGCCGAAGGCGTTCCCGCCCTCCGGGGAGAGCCATGTTTCGTCCCCCGCTGCTAGGACAGGTCGGCCAGCGGGCGCTTGGTTTCGAAGAGGTTGCCGTTTGCCTGCTCGAGGCCGAGGGCGATCCGGAACGGCACTGCATCGGCATTCACCGGGCCGACGATCTGCATGCCGATCGGGACCCCGGTGCTCGGGGCGATACCGATCGTCATGTTGACCACAGGAAGTTTCCCGAGGATGTTGATTGGGTAGGTCTTGGCGAGGTCGAGCATGTCGTCGAAACCGTGCTCAGGATCAGAATCCGGGTGGGCGAAGTCGGCCGCGATCGATGTGGTGACGAGCGTCGGGCAGGCGAGGGCGTCGTATCCGGCAAGGAACACCTTGCGCTGCAGGTCGGCGTACATCTCGTCGGCGTAGCGCCAGCTCTCCATCCACTCGCCGGTCGAGACCGGGGGTTGCTCGAGGAGCTCTCGGATATAGGGCGTCAAGCGCTCATCACTCTGGTCGGGCAAAGCGCTGCTGAGAATCTCGCGCGACTGAAACGAGAGGTGGGCCATTGCCGTTTCGAGGGCTTGGTCCGTCCAGTCGATCTCGACCCGATCGACTGCGGCACCGAGATCGCGCAGCTCCCCGGCGGTCCGCTCGAGGGCATCGACGATTTCCTGATCAGGCTTGAAGTACCCGAGATCGAGGCTCAGTGCGATCCGCATCCCATCGATCGGCGGCATCTCAGTGGGAAGCTCGAGCGGCGGCAATGAGTACATGTCCCCGACCAGAGGCCCCGAGATCACATTCTCGAACAGGATGACATCGGCAACGCTGCGACCCAGCGGCCCGGAGGCGGCATACGGTTCGCGGTTCCACGGCCAGAACTCCGGTACACGGCCCCACGGTGGCTTGAACCCGACGAGGCCGTTCATGGCGGCGGGGATGCGAATCGAGCCGCCGATGTCGCTGCCGGTGGCCAGCGTCGTCGATCCCGCGGCCAGGCTGGCTCCCGAGCCTCCGGACGACCCGCCACTGGTCATCGACAGGTTCCAGGGGGAGCGGGTAATGCCGTTCACGTGAGTCCATGTGACGATCGCCATCGAGAACTCCGGCGTGGCGGTGTGGGCATGAGCAATGCCGCCGGCGTCGAGAAGCCGTTGCGTGATCGGGTCGGTCCCGTCGGCGATCTCGTCCTCGAACAGCAGCGACCCCTGGGTCCAGCGCCTCCCGGCGATGCGCGGCTCGTCCTTGACGGCGACCGGTATTCCTTCGAGCGGCCGAGCCGTGCCCGCCGCGTACGCGGCCTCGGCCTCGATCGCCTGCTGTCGAGCCTCATCGAAATAGGTGTCCATGAAAGCGTTGACGTGAGGCTCGGTCGCCTCGGCTCGAGCAATCACGGCATCGAGAAGCTCGACAGGTGACAGCTCGCGGCTCCGGAATCGGGCGACAGCGTCCGTCGCACCGAGGTAGGCCAGTTCGTCGTGCACGGATCGCTCCTCTTGTCTACGTGGACCCAACCACAATCAGCCCGTACTTTCTATCAGATGATAGGTGTACGGATCGGGGCCGGGCGGTGCTACGTCGCCGTCGCGCTCTACTCGGCTGTCGCGTACTTCGGCAACAGCTCGGCCGCCTCTCGTCTCACGGCATCAAGCGTGGCGGGCTCCGCCAGCAGGCTGCGCAGAATCAGCGAGGCGGCTTCCTCGGGGTGCGACAGGCGGTCGATCTCATCACCGGCGGCAAAGAGGTTGGCCCGGGCCAGGAACCCGGCCACCATTTGCAGAGCCAGCCAGGAATCACCGGGAACGAACTGGCCGGACTCCTGGCCGGTGCGGATAAGCAACCGTGTCATGTCGTCGAATTGGTTCAGCAGATCCCGGTAGGCGGCCAGATCCGGGTCATCGAGCGCTTCGAGGCTGATATGGGCTCGCATGTCGTAGGGGGAGTCGATGACGCGGGTTATCTCGGCACTGATCATTGCGTAGAGCTTGGCTCCGGCACTCCCCGCACCGACGACGAGGTTCTCCATTCCCTGCACGGCCGGGACCAGGTCGTAGCGGTAGAGCTCTTCGACAAGCGCCAGCTTGGTGCTGAAGTGGAAGAAGAGCGATGGCTGGCTGATCCCTACGGCAGCGGCAATGTCCCGGGTCGTGGTTCCCCCGTACCCCTTCATCGCCAGCAACCGGGATGCCTCGACCAGGATTCGCTCGCGGGTGTCCGCACCTGAGCTCCTGGCACCCGCACCGGCCGGCCCATCTGGAGTAGTCATTGTTGTCTCGCAGTCCATTCGTTGGTCACGCTGCTGGTCCACCCGATCGACAGTATATCTATCATTTGATAGGCTAGCTGCAGCGATCGGCAATCAGGCAACCGGAGGCATGATGACGAAGGTCAATTCCTGGAATGAGTGGGACCCGCTCAAGCATGTGATCGTCGGTCGAATCGACAGCCGCATGGTCGGGGCACCCGAGGCAGGAATGGTCCTCGACCTCCCCGAGGTCCCCTTGAAGGCCGGAGAGTGGACTCCGATCCCCGACTTCTACGTCGAGAAAGCCACCGAACAGATGGAGAACTTCGCGGCGATGCTCGCCGGTCGTGGCATCAGAGTGGATCGGCCGACCTCGATGGACGATCGCCAGTACGTGCGCACGCCCGACTGGGAGTGCAACCACATGTTCGGCACGATGCCGCCCCGCGACATCCTCATGGCCTACGGCAACGAGATTCTCGAGGCGACCATGTCACAGCGGGCCCGCTGGTTCGAGTTCCTGGCCTACAAGCCGCTTCTCGAGCAGTACTTCAAGGACGATCCCAACTTCCTCTGGGAAGCGGCCCCGAAGCCGCGCCTTTCCGACGAGTCTTATGTTCCGGGGTACTGGGACGACTTCTTCAACAACTGGTCCGAGGAAGAGCTCGACGCGCGGATGAGGCGCTACGAATTCCACCTCACCGAGAAGGAACCGCTATTCGACGTCGCCGACGCAATGCGCTTCGGCAAGGACATCTTCATCCAGCACTCGGGGCCCACCAACAACGCCGGCCTCGACTGGTTCAAGCGCCACTTCGAGTCGCGGGGCTACCGGGTTCACGTGCTCGGCTTCGGGGGTACCGTGCAGCCGTGGCACATCGATGTGACGATCGTTCCGCTGCGTCCCGGTCAGATAATCGTGAACCCCACCTACCCGTCCCTGGTACCCGAGTTTCACGAACTGCTGCGATTGAACGATTGGGAGATCATCGACGGTGCCCCGGTGTCGGGGGCCAAGCAGCCGCCCTACTCGATGTGCCACGAGTCGCTCGGCTACAACGTGTTTTCGATCGACCCCAACACGATCTGCGTGGAAGCCAACGAGAAGGCCTTCATGGAGCAGCTCGACGGCCTCGGCTTCGATGTGATCCCCGTCGACTTCATCGACGTCTCGATGTTCGGCGGAGCGCTGCACTGCGCCACCCTCGACGTCGAACGTGAAGGCGACATGGTCGACTACTTCCCGAAACAGATTCCAGGATTCTGAGACAACAAACCAATCATCAATACAGCGAAAGGACCCGGCCATGCCCTTCTACATGAGCCCCGAGACCCCGGCGGTCGTCGAACGCGACAAGCGCCACCACCTCCATCCCTATCAGGTATTCGAGAGCTTCGCCGCCGACGGCGCACTCCCGATCGCCTCCGGCGAGGGCGCCTATATCACCGACACCGACGGCAAGCGCTACATCGACGCAGTTGGTGGGCTGTGGTGCACGAACATCGGCCTGGGCAGAGAGGACATGGTGGAGGCCATTGCCGACCAGGTGCGGATGCTGGCCTATTCGAACCCGTTCGTCGACATGACCCATGTGCCCGCCGCCGACCTGGCAACCAAGCTCGCCGAGCTGGCCCCAGGCGACCTCAACCACGTCTTCTTCAGCACCGGCGGTTCCACCGCCAACGACATGGCGTACCGGCTGGCGCAGTTCTACCACGCCATCAACGGCAGGCCCGAGAAGCGGCATGTGATCTCACGGGTCGACGCCTATCACGGCCAGACCTATGCATCGGTGTCCATCGGCGGCAAGCCGGGTGACCGAGTCGAGGAGCTGGAGTTCCTGGACAACGTGCACCTGCTGAGCTCGCCGAATATCTATCGCTATGGCGGCGGCCTGTCTGAGGAGGCGTTCGGCGACAAGCTGCACGCCGAATTCGTGGAGAAGGTCGCTGAGCTCGGCGGACCGGAGTACGTGTCGGCGTTCTTCGCCGAGCCGATCATGGGTTCGGGGGGAGTGGTTCCCCCGCCGGCCAACTACCTCGCCCGCATCTGGGAGTTCTGCCGGGACAACGACATCATCTACGTGTCCGACGAGGTGGTGACCGGGTTCGGTCGGCTCGGGGAGTGGTTCTCCTCGGAGACGATCTTCGGCATCCAGCCCGACATCATCACGGCGGCCAAGGGGCTCACGTCCGGCTATCTGCCGCTCGGCGCGGTGATCTTCTCAGACCGGATCTTCGACGTGATCTCTGCTGCGGGCCAGGGACCCGGCTACTTCCCGATGGGCTATACATACGGCGGGCATCCCGTCTCGTGCGCGGCGGCTCTCAAGAACATCGAGATCCTGGAGGACGAGGGCATCCTCGAACACGTCCGGGATATCGGCCCGTACTTCATGGAGCAGTTGAACTCGCTGCGCGAACTCCCCATGGTCGGCGACGTGCGCGGCTCGCACCTCATGGTGTGCATCGAGTTCGTCCGTGATACCGCGACCGGCGAGGAGTACCCCTACCAGGTCGATATCGGGAAGCGAGTGTCCAACGAGTGCGACGCCCGCGGCTTGATCGTGCGGCCCGTCGAGAACCTCAACATCATGTCGCCGCCGCTGATCATCACCAGGGAGCAGGTCGATTTCATCGTCGCCACGCTGCGGGAAGCCATCCCGCCGGCATACGCTGAGGCCGAGAAGATGATGGCCGACCTCGAGCCGGCTCACTAGGACAGAATCGAGAAGGAGGAAAGCGTGGCGGTGCAACGCATCGACCCGTCCGACGTTGGAGTGCTGCTGATCGACGTACAGCCGTTCTTCATGGATCTCGCGTTCGAAGGTGACCCCGACGGGCGCGACGCCCTCGAGGTGCGTCTGGAGCATTTGCTGATGATCACCGACTGGATGGACCTGCCCCTCGTCACCACGTTCGAGACACCAGTCGAGGACAACGGTGAGCTTCCCGAGCGCTTGGAGACGCTGTATCCGGCCGGGCGGCCCCGCCACGTCAAGGACTACTTCGGGTGTATGACCGAACCGGGAATCCTGGCCGACGTCGAAGCGATGGGGGTCCGCCAGATTGCCGTGGCGGGCGCCGAGACCGATGTCTGCATCCTGCAATCGACCCTGGGGCTACTCGAACTCGGCTACGAGGTGTTCCTCCTCGAAGATTGTGTCACGACCACGGAGTCCTCCCCGGGCCCGGCGCTGCGGCGGATGTACGCCGCGGGTGCGGTGCCCACCACCCTCAAGGCGATGCTCTATGAGCTCGTGCAGTGCGTCTCCGGGATACCCTGGTATCCCAAGGGATGGGCGATGAAGGATCACGGCGAGACCAAGCCGTTCCCCGAGGCCTTCATTCCGCCCGAGAGCTGGCCGCCGTGGGAGTCCAAGTACTGACGGGAGACCTTTACCGCGTTCGTTGTGCTTAAAAGGGCGCTATAGCCCGTGATTAAGCACAACGAACGCGTCAAAGCGCGGGTGGTCGCCGGTGGCCTGTGTGACGTTCGTAGCCGTGGGCAGCCTGGAGCAGCCGTGCCTCTGAGCCGGGAGCGCCGAGCAATTGCAGGCCGACAGGAAGGCCCGGCTCGCAATAGCCCATCGGCACGTTGAGGGCGGGGAATCCGGTCAGGGATGCGAAGTAGTTGTTCGAGCCGATCGGCGGCTGGGTACTGTCGGGGCGGTCGCCCATGGCACCGTTCAAGACCGGGCGAAACCGGAACGTCGGGAAGACGAGTGCATCCAGATTGTGTTGCGCCAGCAGCCCGGAGAAGGCGTCGCGGTAGCGGTCTCGAATCTCGTGCATCTCCGCCAGCCGGGGATGCTGCTCCGGAGTGTGCGGCCACTCGAGCGAGGCCTGCAGCGGCTCCAGATAGCGCTCGAGTACCAGGTTGGTTTCGAGTACGTCGGCGAGGGAACGCAGCGGTGAGTCGGCGCCCATCTCTCCGAGGAAAGCGTCCAGGTCGAAGCGGAACCGCAGATACCAGTCGAACGCATCGAACGCGACCTCGAACACATCGGTGGACAGCGGATCGAGGACGGTGGCGCCGGCCGCCTCGAAGTCGGCGACGGCCTGGTCAAGGAGCGCGACCAAGCGGGGATCGGAGTCGGCCGGGTCGGCGAGTTGCCGCAGAACTCCCAGCCGAGCCGGTCGGTGCGAAGCGTCGGCCAGGGCGCTCGCATACGGCCCCGGGGTCGTGCCGGAGCCGGTGATGACATCGAACATCACGGCCAGGTCTTCGAGGCTGCGTGCCATGGGCCCGAGGGTGTCCCAGTCCGCGTTCATCGGCATGACACCTTTCATGCTGACCAAACCATGGGTCGGCCGCAGGCCGACAAGACCGTTGATGGATGCGGGCGCTCGAACCGAGCAGCCGGTATCGGTGCCCAGCGCGGCGACGCAGTAGCCGGCGGCGACCGCAACTCCGCTGCCACCGCTCGAGCCGCCGCAGGCGTAGTCCACGTTGTAGGGATTGCGCGTGTACCCATCGATCACCGAGTTCTGCGTGTCGTAGGTGCCCCAGGCAAACTCGGACATCGACGACTTCCCGAGAATGACGGCACCGGCGGCTTTCAGGCGGGCAACGACCTCGGCATTGACACTCGGTATCGACTCCGTCAGCGCGGCGCAGCCCCCGGTGGTGGGCAGCCCAGCCACGTTGATGTTGTCCTTGACAACCACCGGCACGCCGTGGAGAGCCGCGAACTCACCGGACGAGGCGGCGGCGCGCTCGACCGCGGCAACCTGTGCGTCGAGGTCGTCGGCAAGCCTGATCATGGCGTTCAAGGTGGGGCCGTGCCGGTCGAGCTGCTCGATGCGGCTGCGGCACGCGGCAACGACGTCCGACACCGTGTATTCACGCCGGCGGTAGCCCGCCAGCAGGGACGCCACGGTGGCTTCCGGCTCGTCCCAGAGGTTGGCGATCGAGGGCATGCCTTGCTCCGGCGGGCTACGCCAGCGAGGCGCGATAGGCGCGCCAGCCGCCGTAATCGGTGATCTCAGTACCGCTCTCGCACAGGATCTGTTCTCCGACGACACCGAGCAGGGTGTCTCCACCGAGCAGCCGCACATGCGCCACGGACAACCCAACGGGCTCCCTCTGCAGCACGGCGACGAAGCCGTCGACCGGCAGCTCGTACACCTCCAGCGAGATCGAGACACCACCCTCGGCGACTCTCAGCATGGCCGGAAAGCGGTCGTCGATAGTCCACAGGCGATAGGCCGGCTCGGTCGAGTCTTCCCGCACGAAGCGGGCACCGGCGTCGAGCATGACACCGTGCGAGTCCATGCCTCGCATCAACCCGCCGTTCACCGCAAGCAATACCGTATCCACGTCGGCGCCACCATACCTTCGCGTTCGTTGTGCTTAAAAGGGGGCTATAGCCCCCTTTTAAGCACAACGAACGCATTAGGGGGCGTTCTCCAGTGCCACTTCGTAGGCGGCCCACTCTTCGTCGGAGATCATTCCCTCTTTGCGGTAGTGCTCGCGGGCGTCGGTGAGCATCCGCTGCACCGACCGCTCCTGTTCGGCGCTGAGGGGCTCCGGCTTGTGGTTGGTCAGGATGTCGTCCATGCGCTCCCGGGCGAGGACCAGCACGTCCTTCTTCCCTTCTTCGAGCCACACCGGATAAGCCTCCTCGTCGGCGACCTGCGGGAAGAAATGTTCATCCTTCCAGTGCTCGCGGGTGTGGGCGGTGTTGAGGAAGTGACCGGGCACCGGGCCGACATCGTTGATGAGATCGACCGCCATGGTCTCGGAGTTGTCGTCGATTCCTTGCAG
>CAMYIJ010000050.1:0-13448 GCA_947258375.1 uncultured Acidimicrobiaceae bacterium | reverse complement strand
CAGCACAGAGTCGGTGAGTGGCGATATCGTCATCGACGATCGAGAGGATCGGGTCGTACACCAGCTCGGCCAACGTTCCCCCCTGGAAGATGTGCAGGTTGCCACCCGACACGGCAGAGATGACGGTTCCCATGGACTTCTCGTAGGCAGCTTGATAGTCGAGCTTCTTCGAGAGGCTCGTGAACCCGGCGCTCGTGCACGAAGGGATCTCGTATCGACGCAGGAGCTGGTTCATGCCGATGTGTGCCAACGAGTTGACCACCGAAGCGAAGAGCGGGCTGCCACGGCGCATATCCATCGGCTTGAGCCCGTATTGGATCGAGAAGGGAGCCCCCGGTTTGATGAGCTGCGTCAGTACCGCCCAACCCATCACAGTGGCTGCCGCCATGACCAGCGTCCCGGCGATCGTCGCCGGCCCTTCGGCGCCCATCGTCACTCCGACGCACGGCTGGATCGGCATGTCGGCTTCGACGTAGCTGAAGGTGACATCAGCCGACCCTTTGTGGATCGCCAACGGAGAGGCCGTGTCCATCTCGGGTTCCAGGTTGATGCCAAGGTCCTGAGCCAGCTGAATGGCAAAGATGTCGCAGTCCTTGGAATACCCGTAGTGCTCCGCCTTGCCCGAGTAACGGATCCCGCTCGCCAGCGTCTCTAGGAAAGCCATGGCCGGCGGCACACCCTCCAGATCGGTATAGGCAAACACCGCGTCCGCCATGTGGCAGTTGTCGAGGGCATCGGCGACGATCATCGCCTCTTTGTGCTCCTGCAGCGTGGCCGGCCTTCTCTCCCATGTGTCGAGGTCGATGTGCTGCATGCCCATACCCTGCAGGAAATACAGGGTGTTCCCGCCGACCATGACGTGGCTCTTGCCGTCGCGCGCCTTCACCAGGTAGCTGCTCGGCGCCCTGGCGACGCACTCCTCGGCAAGCCAGGCGGGGATCCGGGCCCGCTGATCCTCGAAGTCGACGCGGCAGCCCGCCTCGGCAAGCAGCTCGAGAGCACCGGTGTGCTCGATCTTGATTCCCGTGTTTTCCAGGGTGTAGAGGCCTCCCCGGTGGATGGCGTCCAGCTCTCCTTCACTCAGGGTCTCGAGTGGTTCGAATGATCGAGTGAAACCTTCCAGCACCAGCGGCCTCCTATTCGGATGGCTTTGACATTGCAGTGACTCCCAATTGTCAACGCCTCATGGATTGATCTAGGCTTCCTATCGATCGATAGGTTACCATCTTGTGTCGACCCGATGGGGCTGAGATGCTGAAGAATCGCCGTCACAATCGTGATCGGATCTCTGGCGGTCCCACTCGCCTCGTTCGCCCGCCCGCTGCCAGCTCGTCGCGACCTTCCATAGGTCGGAAAAGAGGAAGTTTCTGATGCTCAAGGGATTCACCCGCAACTACCCGGTGCTCGAAATGATGACTGCCGAGCAGGAGCAATCGATCCACGGCGGCGCCATGTTCACGATGGCGAAGACCGGCATGCAGATCGAGCACGAGGGCGCCCTCACGATGATGGCCGATGCCGGATGTGACGTTGATTTCGAAGCGCAGAGAGTTCGCATCCCCGCCTGGCTGATCGAGGAATGCTTGCGCAAGGTGCCCAGCCAATTCCGGCTCAAGGCACGCGATCCGCAACGGGATCTCATGATCGGTGGCGACAGCGTCCACTTCATGCAGGGAATGGGCATGCGCTACGTCAATGTGGATACGTGGGAGACCCGGCCGGCCACCGGCGCCGAGCACCGCGATGCGATGATCGTCGCCGACTACTTGCCGAACATCCACCTCGCCCAGGCGTGGGAGATCTACACCGACCGCCGCAATGTCCCTCCGGTGATGGGCATGCTCGAGAACCTGGCGAGCGGCATGCGCTACTCCTCCAAGACCCAGGTTGCCGGCAACATCAAAGACACCGAGATCTACGCCATCGAGATGGCCAAAGCGGTCGGAACGGATCTATTCCCCGAAATCGAGCATGCGTGCCCCTTGACGATTCAACAGGGCGGTGCGGAAGCGGCCTTCCGCTACGCAGAGGCGGGGATCCCCTTTGTGCCGGCGCTTTCGGTTTCGAGCGGTGCCACCGGTCCTGCCACCCTGGCAGGAGCCGTCGTCCTCAAGATCGCCGAGACCATGGCCTGGGTGGTGATGACCCAGCTCCACACACCGGGAGCACCGATGGCGATCCATCACGGCATCTCGGCGACCGACATGCGAACCGGCAACAAGATCCTGGGGACTCCGTCACGGGGAGTCGGCACCGCAATGATGAACCAGATGCTCCGCCTCTACGGCATCCCCATCTGGTCCAACGCGGGGTTTGCCAGCACCTCCAAGAAGATCGACTTCCAGGCCGGCTACGAGAAGTCATTGGGTACTCTCCTGTCTGCCCTGGCCGGCGGCCACGTCCAGATGTACCACGGAGGGTCCAGCACCGAATTGCTTTACAGCCCCGAACTGGCCGTGATGGAGGACGATGTTGCCGGCTGGATCGGCGGCGTCCTCGAAGGGCCGATCTTCAACGAGGAAACCCTGGCAATCGACCTCATCAACGAGGTCGGGCCGATCCCGGGGCACTACATGGCAACGGCGCACACCCGCAAGTGGTGGAACAAGGAGGACTACTTCCCCCAGGTCGCCGACTTCGAAGCGTATGCCTCATGGGCCGACACCGGCAAGAAGGACATGCTCGACAACGCCAAAGACAAGGTTGCCGAGATCCTCGAGACCCACAAGCCACTGCCGCTGTCCGACTCAGAGGACCAGGCCCTCGAAGACATCCTGGCCGAGGCCCGCCGGCACTACCGCTCCACCGGCATGATCAACGACGATCAGTGGGATGCCTACATAAAGGAGTTGAACGCGGTGGCTTGACGGGCGGCCGTTAGCTCGACCAGCAGGTGCTTCCACCGATAATCGTCTCGGTCACCGTGATTGAAGTCAACTCATCAACCGATGCGGTGAACGGATCACGGTCAAGTATCGCAAAATCGGCGAGCTTGCCGACTTCGATCGAGCCCACTTTGTCTTCACGGTGAATCGCGGCGGCGCCGTTGATGGTGTAGCCGGCCAGTCCCAGCGCCGGGTCGATACGTTCCTCCGCCCCGACGACGTCGCCTCCGTCGAGTTGTCGCGTCGCCGCCGACCACACGGCCCGCAGCGGATCGGGCACGGTGACCGGCGCATCAGAAGAGAGGACGACCGGGACGTCGTTGCGCTCGAAACTCCCGTACGGATACATACGCTCGCCGATCGGCCCGTACGTCTTGATGATTCCGGCGGCGAACTGGATTACCTGGGTGGGCTGGGGCACCGGCCACACTCCGAGGTCTCTCATTCGCCCGATGTCGGGGTCGGTCGGGAAGGCGCAGTGCTCGATGCGATGGCGCATCTCTCGGCCCGGCCACAGGCTCTGGGCGCGCTCGACCGCGTCGAGCACCATCCGAATGGCTTCCGGCCCCTGGGCATGGGTTGCCGTCTGCAGGCCGAGGCGATGCGCCCTGCCGAGGAGGTCGGCGTGAACCTGCGGCGGATGGTAGAGGTGCTCCTCGTCGCGGCAGCACTCGGTGGGCATGTAGGCGGTGCCGGAACTGAGGGAGCCGTCGACGTACAGCTTGACCCCACCGATGCGAAGGAAGTCGTCACCGATGCTGCCCAATCCCAGCTGTTCGATCTGGTCGAGAAGTGATGAGAGCAGCATCATCGTGACCCGCATCTTCAACCGGCCCTGCTTGTGCAGGGCCACGAACGAGGTCATCTCGCGGGCGGTCACCTGCATGTCGGCGACCGAAGTTATCCCGGCGGACAGGAAGAGATCCTGAGCGGTTTCGAGTTGCTCGACCATCGTGTCGGGATCGTCGCCGAGGTGGAAGTTTGGCCCGTGATTCGTGATCTTGACGCCGTCCGGGCCGGTGAGCAGATCGCACGCCGAGTCGAATACCCGTCCATCGAGCCGACCGGACGAGTCCCTCCCGATCACCCCGCCTTCGGGGGCCGGAGTCGCATCGTCGATGCCCGCTTCCGCAAGAGCCTCGTGGTTCACGACGAAGCCGTGGCCGCTGCGGTGCATCAGCGTGACCGGGCGGTCGGCTGCGACCTGATCGAGATCATCTGCCGTGGGCTGGCGCCCGAGTAGATCCTGCTCGTACCCGAAGCCCCGGATCGGGGATCCCGGCGCCAGGCTCTTGGCATGGCGCTGCAGTTTCTCGATCAGCACGACCATGTCGGTCGTGCCGGCGACATCAACCCATGAGGCGCTTTGCCCGAGCATGAGCGGGTGGGTGTGGGCATCGACGAACCCGGGCAGGAGACAGGCGCCCTCGAGGTCGCGGAAGTCGGCATCGTCGCCCGCCAACTCCCTGGCGTCCGCTTCGGTCCCGACGAAAGCGATGCGGGTTCCGTCAACGATGACCGCTTGGGCGGAACCGTCGGCCATGGTGTAGATGGGCCCGCCCCTGTAGATCACAGGAGCGGTCCGCCACGGTCGTGTTCCCATGATTGTCATCCTCTTCCTCCACGGATGGTCCGGTCTTGCTCGTGCGGACCGGTCGATTGCCGCTCCGGCCTGCCGCAGGTAGCCTACCTATCGGCCGATAGGGATTCTTCCATCGCAAAGGGGTCAATGCCGTGAGCAGCCTTGGATACCTCGGGACCGGGCTATGAGGGAGGTGCGCCTCTTTCGTGGTGGCAACATCTACACCGCCGACCCGGCCGGCTCGTTTGCCCAGGCGGTCGCCGTCGCCGACGCACGGATCCTGGCCGTAGGTGACGATGACGAGATCATGGCGGCTTTCCCGGAAGCCACAGAGACCCGGCTCGACGGCCGTACAGTCGTTCCGGGGTTCATCGACGCCCACAACCATTACCTCGCCACGGGGGAGGGGATGGCGTCTGTCGACGCATCCTTCCCCGAGATCGCTTCCGTGGAGGACCTCGTTGCGACTCTTGCCGAAGCCGCCGCCACTCTGCCCGGCGATGGTTGGATCACCGGATTTGGCTTCGATCACGCCAAGTACGAGAGGGCACCCACCAGGTGGGATCTTGACAACATCGCAACCTCGCGCCCCATCGCCATGCGCCACATCTCGGGCCACTACCTCCTGGTCAACACTGCGGCACTCGAAGCGGCGGGCGTCACCGACGACACGCCGGATCCCAAGGGTGGCGAATTCCTCCGCGACGACGCCGGCCGGATGACGGGACTCTGCCTCGAGGCGGCGATGGCTCTTGTCGAGCCGGTGGCCGTCGACATCGGATCGCACGGGCCGAACTTCCACGTTGCCACCTCCATAGAAGAGCTGGTGGCGGCGGTGGACCGGGCGGGGCGAGCCTTCGTTGCCGCCGGCCTGACGACCGTGTGCGATGCCCAGGTCACCAAACGAGAGCTCGCCGGCTATCGGGAAGCGCGCCGCCGCGGGATATGGTCGGTGCGAGTGTGCTGTATGCCCCTGTCGAACCAGCTGACGGAATATGGCGATATCGGGTTGGCCGGGCCGTTTGGCGATGATATGTTCTGGCTCGGGCCCATGAAGCTCTACATGGACGGCTCGTTGATCGGCGGCAGCGCCGTCTTTTCGGAGCCCTACGGCGAGGACGGTGAGTTCGCCGGCTCGCTCTATTGGGAGCCGGAGGAGATGCGCGCGATGGTCGTCGAGGCGCACCGCCAGGGTTGGCAGGTCGGCATCCACACCCAGGGCGACGGGGCGATCGCGGCGGTGCTCGATGCCATCGAGGCGGCGATGGAGGCCAATCCGCGTCCGGATCCGCGCCACCGGATCGAGCACTGCGGCTACCCGACACCGGAGCAAATCGAACGGATGGCCCGGCTGGGGGTCATTGCGATCAGCCAGCCGAATTACCTCCACGATCAAGGCGACGAGTTCCTTCCCCGCTTCGGCGATCGGGCCCACCGGCTCCAGCCGCTGCGAGATGAACTCAACGGCGGGGTGCACGTTGTGGTGAGCAGCGATGCCGATGTCACCACGTACCGGCCGCTCGAGACGATCACCAACGCGGTGGTTCGCACCACGCTGGAGGGCCAACCGATCGGTGCCGACCAGGTGCTGACGGTCGAGGAGGCGGTGCGGGCCCATACGATCGATGCGGCGTACTCGATCTTCGCCGAGGACCGGCTCGGTTCGATCGAGCCCGGAAAGCAAGCCGACCTCGTGGTTCTCGACGGCGACCTGTTCTCGGTCTCACCCAACGAGATCCGGGATCTGCCCGTGTGGATGACGATGATCGACGGGGAAGTGGTCCACGGCCCGGGAGCGACTGTGCGATGAGCTTCCGAATGCCTGCCGAGTGGGAGCCGCACGAGCGCACGCTGATGGCGTGGCCGACCCATTCGACCTGGAGGCCCTACATGGACCGGGCCCGAGAGGCCTATGCAGGGCTGGCAAACGCCATTGCTGACTTCGAGCCCGTGACGATGCTTGCCAACCCTGGAGAGGCCGACGGGGCCACGCGAGCACTGACGCAGTCCATCGAGATCCTGGAAGTGCCATTCGAGTCCGCTTGGCAACGCGACTCCGGGCCGATTGTCGTCGTGGACGACGCGGGGAACCGCCGGGGTATCGACTTCCGCTTCAACGCATGGGGGGACCGCGTTCTGCCGTATGATCAAACCGCAGCGGCGGCGGGGGCGGCGCTGGAGTATCTCGGTATCGAGCGGGTTCCTACGGACATGGTGCTGGAGGGCGGTTCGATAACTGTGGACGGTGAGGGCACACTCATTACCACCGAGCAGTGTCTGCTCAACCCCAACCGGAATCCGCACATGACGAGAGAGGCCATCGAGCAGGAACTGGGTGACAAGCTCGGCATCCGGAAGGTCGTTTGGCTCCCGCTTGGCATCGCTGCCGACTTCGCCACCGACGGGCACGTCGATGCGGTCTGCACGTTCGTCGGCCCCGGCGTCGTTCTTCTTCAAGGCTGCAGCGACCCGCGGGATCCTGACTTCGAGCGGATGGCCGCCAACCGTGAGGCCCTCGAGGCGGCCACCGACGCCGCAGGGCGGCCCTTCAAGATCTACGAACTCCCGGATCTACCAAGCGAGCCCTTCGCCGGGATCGAGATCGGAGTTGCCTACGCCAATATCGTCCTGGCCAACGGAGCGGTGATCGTCGGAACCGGCGGCTACCCGTCCGACGATGCCGCGATGACGGTGATCGGCCACGCGTTCCCAGATCATGAGATCGTCGGGGTAGAGGCCCGAATCATCTCCTACGCCGGTGGCGGTCCCCACTGCACCACCATGCAAATCCCGACAGGAGCAGCCCAATGACCGATTTCCAACTGATAACTCGAATCGACGATCCGCTGCCTTCTCCCGCTCGTGCGGAGCCGCCGAGCGGTCGACCTCCGCTCCGGATCGGTGCCGTGCAGTGCGCCTGGAACCCCGACCCCGAGGCTCATCAGGCGACCCTGGCGGAAGGTATTCGGATGGCCGCCGCCGCGGGCGCCACGGTCGTCTGCCTCCAGGAGTTGACGCTGGCCCCCTACTTCGCGACCGGTCCCGACAACCAGGCGGCGGCCCGCGAATACGCCGAGGTCGTTGGTGAAGGCCCGACGTCGGAGTTTGCCCGGCGGATGGCAGCCGAGACGGACGCGGTGGTCCACGCCTCGCTGTACGAGTTCGACGCTGATGGCCTGGGCTTCAACACCGCAGTCGCCGTGGATCCAGAGGGGACGGTCCGCGCCCGGACCCGCAAGATGCACATACCTCAGTTCAGCTTCTACCACGAGGACCGCTACTTCGCCCCGGGCGACTCGGGGTTTCCGGTCATCGATCTCGATGGGGTCGGCTTCGCCTTTCCGACGTGCTGGGACCAGTGGAATCCGGAGCTGGCCCGGATCTACTCGCTCGAAGGCGCCGAAGTGATTGTGTACCCGACTGCGATCGGTTCCGAACCTCACCTCGGCGACTGGGACACAATGCCGATGTGGCGCCAGACGATCACCGCCAATGGCCTGTCCAATGCGACTTTCATGGTGGCGATCAACCGGATCGGGGAGGAGGGGCCGCTCACGTTCTATGGCTCTTCGTTCATTTCCGACCCCTACGGGCGGGTGGTGGTGGAGGCACCGCGGGACCTGCCGGCAGTGCTCGTGGCCGATCTCGACCTCGATCAGCGCAGGGACTCGATGAAATGGGGGCTCTTCGAGACCAGGCGCCCGGACCAGTACACCCGGCTCACCGAGGGCTGACGCGGCGAACAGGTCTAACCGAGAGGCCGCACCTCCGGCTCCCCACCACGGGGGACGGCTGTAGACCATGACGCATGCATAATGTAGACTGATCGCATGGGAACCACAACAATCCGAGTCGACACCGACACCCACGCCCGCCTCCTCGACTTGGGTAAAGAGAGCGGGACATCGCTCATCGAGACGGTACGCGACGCCACCGAAGCCCTCAGCCGGCAACGCTTCGCCAACCAGGTGAGTACCGAACTCGACAAGCTCCACGAGAACCCCCAGGCATGGGAGGCCTATCTTGCCGAGGCTGAGGACACATCGGTGAGCGATGGCATCGGTTGATGATCTCTGGCTGGTCGACTTCGGTCAGCCATACCCAGCAGAGCCGGCGGCCTACCGACCGGCGCTGATTCTTGGCCCGCCCGACACCTTCGGGCCTCGATTCCCCTTTGTGATCGTCACCCCACTGACAACCTCCCGCCGCGGGCTTTCGCTCCACATCGAAGTCGAAGCAAACAACCAGACCGGTCTCGACACCACCAGCTACATCCAGTGCGAGCTAGTCAGATCGATCAACCGCAACCGACTGGTCCATCAGCTCGGCGCCGTCACTCCCGACATCAGCAACCAGGTCACCACCGTCATCAAGACCCTGCTCAACCACTGACCACTACGGAGACCCCCGAGCGCGGCCGAGCGTCGTGTGGGGCACTTGCGGAGATGATCGTCCTCGCACCAGATCAGCTCGTGAGCGAGACCATCCGGCCTCCTTCTACGCTTGTCGAACCCAAGCGAGACCGGGCGGGCGCGAATGACGAGAGCTGAGAAGTGGCAGACGGTGATGCGAGTCGTCGCCAAAACCGCGCCCCTAGGTGCGGTGGTCGGCCTCGTCCCCAACGTTCTCGGGAACGACGGCATCAGATCGATTGTTGCCGGGGCCCTGATAGGGATGCTCATCACCATCGGAATGGTGTCGTTCGAGGTGAGTTGCGCCGTCGAAATGATTCCTCGGCGTTGGCGACAAGCCCCCTTCCTGGTGGTGCTGACCACGAGAAGTCTCGTATGGCTCGTCATCATCGTCATCGGGATCAGCGTGCCGCTCCTGACCGTTAACCAGACGCAGCTGAGTGAGCTGACCACGTCGACGATTGCACGGTCGGTTGGCGTGAGCTTCGCGGCGGCGCTGGTCATCAACTTCATCGGTCAGGTCAACCGATTGTTGGGTCGCGGCGTCATGGTGCGCCTGATTCTCGGCCGCTACCACCGGCCTCGCGAAGAGGTTCGCATCTTCCTGTTGATCGACCTACGCGGCTCCACGCAGATCACTGAGCGGCTCGGGAACCTGCGCTACCACGGCTTCCTGAAGCGCTTCATCGGTGACGTCACCACCAATGCCATGCGTCACGGCGGCGAGGTGCACCGGTATGTCGGCGACGAGGTCATCATCACATGGACGGCGCGAAAAGGTGTGGAAGATGCCGCGTGCGTCCGGGGTGTCTTCGGCATAGCCGACGCCCTCGAGCAGGCGAGCGCCGAGTATGTAGCCGACTTCGGTGTCGCGCCGAGCTTCTGGGCCGGCTTGCATCTCGGGCCGGTCGTCACGGGCGAGGTCGGCACGGTCAAACACGAGATCGTCTATCTCGGAGACACGCTGAACACATCCGCACGCATCGAGCAAGCCTGCCGGGGATACCAGCGGCCATTCCTGGCTTCTGCCGATGTCATCGAAGCCCTCGAGCTCCCCTCGAACGTGGAAGCAGAGAGCCTCGGCCCGATCGAGCTCCGCGGCGTCGGAACGTCGAACGAGCTGCTGGCAATCAGCCGCACAGGCTCATGAAAGTCGACGTCGAACCCGAAGCACCGTAAGAGGCAGCCACGACCGCCCTGGATCAGTACAGGGCGATCGTTGGCGAGTCCGATGCCGGCTGACAGCGTCACCCCGTCCATGTCACGCCTTGGTAGACCCGCACCTGGACGATCGGCGTGGTTGGTCGACCTCTTCCGCTGTTGTATCACGCGTGATACGCTGCGGGCATGTCCGAAGTCTCAATCCGGGAACTCCGCAACCACGGCGGCGACGTGGTCGACCGAGCCGCCAAAGGCGAGCGGCTCACGATCACCCGCTCCGGGAAGCCGGTCGCCGAGTTGCGACCACTTGGCCGCGAGCCAATGCCGCTCGACGTGATCCTTGCCCGCCGCCGGCAACTTCCGGCTGTCGACCCCGCCCAGTTGCGCCACGACCTCGACCAGGTCCTCGATCCTGCCCTCTGATCGATGCCGCGCGGGATTCTCGACACCAGCACGCTCATCCTGCTCGGTCGCCTGCAGGCCACCGATCCGCTTCCCGACGAGCCGCTGATAACGGCGATCACCCTGGCCGAACTCTCGGTAGGTCCACTTGTGGCATCCACCGACGAGGAACGGTCCGCCCGGCAAGCGCACCTCCAGCAAGCCGAAGCGGATTTCGACCCGCTGCCGTTCGACGCTGCTGCAGCCCGCAGCTTCGGCCGGGTAGCTGCTGGGCTGCGAAGAGCAGGACGCAAACCAGCGGCACGTGCCTACGACGCCATGATCGCTGCCATCGCCATATCGAACGATCTCTCCCTTCACACCTGCAACCCCCGCGACTTCACTGGGATCGAGGATCTCACGGTGGTCGCCGTCCCCGACTCAGACCACTGACCGGCTACCCAACCGACCCGCTCGCGGAAGTGACCGATCTCGGACACTCAGGGCGATGTGCGTTATTGCGCTAGATCTGGTGATCTGTTGCGGTGGTTGATCCTGTGACGTCGGTGGGCAATCTGGGAACCTGGCTCGGGGGGGCCACGTCGAAGGTGTATGGGCGTGAAGTGAGAGCCGGGGTCATGTACGGGGTACGCAAGCGATTCTTGGTCCCGCTCGTCGGGGCCGCCATCGCCTGGTCTGTCTTGCTACCTGCCGTTGCCGACGCGTGTTCCATTCACATAATCGAACTCGATCTCGTCCTGGCGTCGATCGAGGGTGAACCTGCCGCCGAGATGGGAGACGACCAGATCGTGGGTGTCGTCGAGATGCTCGTGATCGGTGCGTGGGCCGAGACTGACACCTATCGTCCGGCGTCACTTGCAGCCCCCAACCTCGTCTGGGGCGAAGCTCCGGAGCTATCCACCGTGATCCACGGCGGTCAGCCGCTCATCCCTGACACCACATCCTCCTGCACGAACGATGCCCGACGCCTCGGCACTCGATGGTGGCTCGGTGTATTCGGAGCAGACGACGGCGGGCCCGGTTTGGCAGTGTTGATCAGGCCTGATGCAGACGAGGACGCACAGATGCGATTCACCGCGGCGTTCGGAGCACCACAGTCCCTCGAAACTCCGACTGTTCCCGACCGGCACCCATCCGAGCCCGCTCCGGGCGAGGCCACGCCCACCGAACCGACGACGACCGCCGTGGCGACAGCCCAAACGCCAGCATCGGCTGCGCCGCCCACGAACGGCTCGGACCCGAGTTGGGTCCTCGTCGCCGTCGCAGTGATTGCGTTGATCGCACTCGGCCTTGCGATCGCGCGGCGCGCTCAAACCTCGGAATCCACTGGGCCAAGGCGCGAAGTCGATCGTTGACCACCCGCCCCAGAAGTGCCGATCTGCTCGGTTCGGCGAAGTGTGCGTTCGTGTCCCCGAATTGGTGATCTCGGGCGGCAACGCCAGGATGCGGAGATCACTGCACTGTGTCTTGTGCGTGGATCGCGATGACGGATTCCCATGGATTCGGCAAGTCCGGGGAGTTGAGATCCTCAGCGGCAATCGGCGCAGTGACGCCGTGGATCGCATATTCATCGCCGGACTGCCAATCCAGGAATCGTATGCTGCCGCCGGCGTCCGAGTAGACCAGGTAGCGGTCCTGACCGACTAGATCGCTTGCCCACCCAAATGGAGCTGTGACGACCACTTGGTGAACGTTATCGCTTGGTAGGTCGATGATTTGAACGGGCATCTCTTGAGTTTCAGGGGTGTCCAGGTAGTGGTAGATCACCACCCTGCCTTCCTTCGATAGTGCAAACGACGTGTCGAAGCGATCCACGTAGTCGTCCAGAACGGCTCTCGAGAGAGGTCCGACCTCCACCGGCGAGAACTGCACATCCATGGGGGTCAATCCGGGTTGGTCAAAGTGGACGAGGTCGACGTCGTCGGACCAAAGCCGCGCACTCTGACCCGGCTCGAAGCTATACGACCCGGTTATCCCGGGCTTCGTCAGGATCAAGCCGGATGAAGCGCTCACATCGAATGTTTGTACCGGCGCGCCCTTTACCACCGAGCCGTCGAGATCGAGCAGATACGTCGCCAACTGTCGACCGATCTCGCCGTCCTGTGTTCGCTCAACGTGCCAAGCCTCAATCAGATATCCCCAATCACCCCACCCGATGAGGTTGGCAAATTCGGGAATCTCGGCCACGACCTGCCGGTTCAGCTCGATTCGGGTATCTGCCGTCACCTCAGCGCGGACAAGGAAGAACTTCTCCTCATCGATATCAACCACGACGTACGCCACGACAGGTTGAGACGGATGCCACGCGAATTGACCAAAGACGATTTCGTCGATCGCAACGACCTCGCCCCGGTGCATGACGAAGGACGTCGGAAAATCCACGCCGCTGCTGCAACTAGTGGCAGCGAAATCCCCGCTCGAATCGATCGCCGCACCACAGAAGCCAACGCTGGTGAGATGAGCCACAGGCTGCGGCGGGAATGGCGCCTCGGCGTCCAGCTGCCAGAAATCGACGGACACCCTTGAAGTGTCGTCATCATCGCGTGTGACAGTCTCCACAACCCAGCCGAGAGAGCTAACCCCCGGAGGAAGCGACCCCTCCAGCGGCGGATCAATCCGAGGCACACCCGTGGTGGTCGGTTCCGGTGGAGGCGGTGTGGTCAATGGAACGGTCGTCGAGGAGCCACCTGACGACAGTTGAGTGGTGCCCTTGCCAGACAGACCAGAAGCGGGGTTCGCTCCACTCGTTGCAGTTTCCAAATGAGTTGAGGCACAACCAGAAAGGAAGACGACGAACGCGGTCAGAGCAACTAGCAGAAACGATCTCACCGAAAACATATCGGACCCTACCTGCACAGCATTGAGCCTCCGCCTTCTCGGTCAAAGCCGCCATAGGCGCCGACGGCACCTATCCGGGCCCCACTGGGAGGCAGCGACGCAGCCGCCCATATCACTCACCGCCACAGGCGATATCGCTCACCCATAGCCGTCCGGGAACCGGCAATC
>CAMYIJ010000049.1 GCA_947258375.1 uncultured Acidimicrobiaceae bacterium | reverse complement strand
TATATGGCGGTGGACGTCCGCAAGAACTGACGGGCCCAGAAGCCGAGTACCGGCCGCTTCCTCAAATCAGTTCGGACCGGCTAGCGGGACCAGCCCGGACCCGGCACGAATGCTCCGGCACGTTCGGCGTGAGGTGATCCGTCGCGGGCGATCTCCCGTCCCCGCAGATAGGTGGCGACGACGCGTCCGCGATATCGCCGGCCTGAGTATGGGGACCATCCGGCCTTGGAGATGACCGACGAGTCGGACAGCTCGAACTCGGAGGAGGGATCGACCAGGACGAAGTCGGCGTCGGCGCCTTCTCCGAGCCGGCCCTTGCGAGGATATAGCCCGAAGCGGCGGGCCGGCGCTTCGGAGTACAGCTCGACGACCTTCTCCAGCGGGATGCTCCCGGAGAGAGCGGCATCGAGTAGCCAGAGGAATGTGGAATCGAGGCCCGGCAAGCCGAACGGCGCTTCCCAGATGTCGCTCGCCATCTTCTGCTCCCGAGTCGACGGGGCATGATCGGAGGCCACGTGAGAGAACGTGCCGTCGCCCAGGAGATCGAACATCGTTCGGCTTTCCACGTCTGAGCGGATGCGAGCCGGCGGAGTGAACTTCCGCAGCGACCCCTCCTCGAGGATCTCGTCCTCGCGAAGCACGAAGTACTGCGGGCAGGCCTCCACAGAAAGATCGGCGCCGGCAGCTCGGGCTTCGGTGACGAGACGAGCGGCCTCCGGAGTGGACACGTGGGCGATGGTGGCAGAGGCACCCGTCATCCTCACCAGCGTGGCCACCAGGGCAATGGCGGCTTCCTCGGCCTCACGGTTGCGCCACTCGATGACAACACCGTTGTCGGTGCGACCGGCTTCTTTGAGTGCCTTCTCCGCGGCGGCGGTAATGAGCTCATCCTCACAGTGGACAAGACAGACTCCACCGAATCCGGCCACCGTCCGCAGAGTCTCGAGCAGGTGGCTCGCTCCGATGCCGGGCACTCCGTGAGTTGTGCAGGTGAAGACCTTGAAGAAGGTGATCCCGCCGGCCCAGAGGGCATCGAGCCGGTCGATCCTATCGGGCCAAACATGCGCGGCCAGACCAAAATCAACGTGGGAGCGACCATCGAGGTACCGCAGCTTGTCCGTGAGGTCGGCGGCCTCGCGTATCGGGTGGGCGTGGGTGTGCTCAACGATGGTCGTAACGCCCCGGGCAGCGGCCGCCGCAGTGCCCGTCGGGAAATCCTCTCGTTCGGTCGGCCCCGGGTCCATGAGGTGCACATGGGTGTCGACCATGCCCGGTAGAACGAGCAGGCCGGAACCATCGATCACCGTCCCCACCGCCTCGAGGTCGGGCTGCACGGCACAGATGGTGCCATCACGGGCCGCAACATCGGCACGACGGGCACCGGCGGGGGTCACGATCGTGGCGCCCTTGATCGTCAGGTCCGCCATGGAGCCTCCTGTCGGAGACAGCCGAGACCCCGGTACGGTCTCACCGGGCCGCCGCCTGAATCGCCTCCCACACCTTGTTCGGTGTCAGTGGGATCTGCAGCTCGTCCACTCCCCACGGCGCCAGCGCGTCGAGTGTGGCGTTGAGAATGGCCGGCGGTACTCCGATGCAGCCCCCCTCCCCGGCCCCTTTGGCGCCAAGCGGATTGGATGGCGCCGGGTGGGTGAGATAGTCGGTGATCAGCGGCACCGACTGCATGGCCGAGGGCACCAGATAGTCGACAAAGGTCGCCGCCCGCGGCTGGCCGTCCTCGCTGTAATGCATCTCCTCGAAGAGCGCGGCCCCAACACCCTGCATCACCGATCCGGCGATCTGCCCGCCGACGAGCATCTCATCGAGCACGTTGCCGACGTCGTCGATGGCGACGAGCGACAGGGGCTTGACCACTCCGGTAGCGATGTCGACCTCGACCGTCGCGATGTGAACCCCGTACGGAAAGGCCTGCACTCCCGGCGAGTAGCGCTCCTCGGACCGCAGCTCCACCTGACGCTCCCCGGCGAACTCGGCCACCTCTGCCAGCGTGACTTCGATGTCGGCACTGCCGGCGACGTGAAAAGCCCCGCCGGATACGCGGATGTCTCCGGGCGCGGCCTCGAGCATCTCAGCCACGAGCTCGACGGCGGCAACCCGAACGCGCTCGGCGCAGCGCCACACCGCCGATGCACCGACCTGGGCCGATCTGCTGGCGAAGGTCCCCACGGAGTCCCCCACGATGGCGGTGTCGCCGGCGGCGAACGCGACCTGGGCCGGCGGGATGTCGAAGACTTCGGCCACTACCCGGCGCCACGCTGTCGCGTGACCTTGCCCGGTGGAGGTCGAACCGGTCCGGGCAACCACCGAACCATCCCCCGCGATCTCGACGTCGCCGTACTCCCAAGCGTCCGGAGCCCCGCCGGTTCGCTCGATGAACGCGCCGATTCCAATGCCAATCACTTTGTCCCCGCGGCCGGCTGCCTTCTGTTCCTCCCGCACTTCGGGGTAGCGCGCGGCTTGCAGGCCCAGTTCGAGGGCAGCGGCGTAGTCCCCCGAATCGTGGCGGGCACCCATGGCCGTCTCGTGAGGCAGATCGGAAATGAAGTTGCGCCGTCTGACATCGGCCGGATCGAGGTCGAGCTTGCGGGCGAGAGCGTCCATGGCACGTTCGATGGCGAGGGCGGCCTCGGGCCGACCGGCTCCTCGATAGGGCGCGGTGGGCGGCAGATTGGTGGCGGCGGCAATGATCTCGAAGTCGACTCGAGGAATGTCGTACAGGCCGGCGGCTACGAGGCGCGAGAAGAGTGGGATCATCACTCCGCGATGGGGGTAGGCCCCGGTGTCGGTCAATAGGCGGAACCTCGCACTGTGAATCCGCCCGTCGGGGGTCGCGCTGAGAGTCACCTCATGGCGCTGGCTCCTGCCGTGCGTTCCGGCGAGGAATATCTCGCGCCGTGATTGCGCCCACAGCACAGGGCGGCCCAGCAGCAAGGCCGCTTTGGCAACCACCGGGTACTCGGGATGGAACCGCTTCATCCCGAAGGCTCCGCCAACATCGGGCACGGTCACCCGTACCATCTCGTCGGGCATATCGAGCCGGCCGGCAAGCTGGCGCTGCAGCTCATGCGGACTCTGCGAGCCCACCTCGATGTGGATTCCCCCATCCGTCGGAGTCGCCAGCGCCGCCAGCGCCTCGATCGGAGATGGAGCCAGCCGGGGGTGTTCCACGGTGACCGTCACGTCGATCAGCCCGTCTGGAGGCTCGGGACCCTCGACCTTACGATCTCGAAAGACGATGTTGGTCCCCGCGGCGCCATGGACGAGGGTCTCGTCGCGAATCGAGTCGTCTATCGAAATGACGGGTTCGCCGGGATCTATGTCGATGAAGACAAGACCGGCGGCATCTTCGGCGAGGGCCGCCGACTCGGCGATCACTATGGCCACGGCCTGGCCCACGAATGCCACCCTGTCGCGGGCCAGCATCGGCTGGTCCATGCCCTCAATGCGGATCGGTGGGGACGTCGGCAGATCACTCAGATTCAGGTCGGTGGCCATGTATACGGCGACAACGCCGGGGGCGGCGACCGCGTCTGACACGTCGACTTCCTCGATGCTGCCGCTGGCGAACGGACTGCGTACAAACCAGGCCGCCAGCACCCCCTCCGGCACCTCGTCGCCCACGAACCGGCCTGCCCCTGTGATCAGGGGCTCGTCCTCAAATCGTCTGGTAGGGGCGGGAAGTGGACCCGGAGTGGATCGAACCGTCATATGAATCCTCCAGCGTCATGCCCACTCCGACACGATCGTGTCGACGATCTTGTCGACCGATGGAATCGTGGCGTCCTCCAGATTGTTGGCGGCGGGCAGCGGAATGTGCGGGGTCGTGATCCGGACAATGGGCGCATCGAGATTCCAGAAGGCCTCGTGGGCCACCAGCGATGCGATCTCGGCACCCCAGCCACACAGGCGAGGGTTCTCCTCAACCGTGGCCAGCCGACCGGTTCGTTCGACCGAGTGCAGAATCGTCCGGGTGTCGAGCGGCACAAGGGTCCTCAAGTCGATGACCTCCGCTGAAATTCCCTGCTCGGCCAGGCGGTCGGCCGCGGCCATCGCCCGTGGCACCATCAGAGCCAGCGCCACGATCGTGATATCGGTTCCGGCTCGCAGAGTTCGCGCCTTCCCGAGCTCGTCGACGATCTCGCCGTCGGGGATCGTTGCCTTCGTCGCCATGAGCGACTTGTGCTCGAAGAAGACGACCGGATCGGGGTCGCGTACCGATGCCGCCATGAGACCGATGACGTCCTCGGGCGTGGATGGCGCCACCACCTTGAGGCCCGGAATCATCATGCACCAGTTCTCGACGCTCTGGGAGTGCTGGGCTCCGAACCGGGAGCCGGCCCCGTTGGCCGTACGAATCACAATCGGCAGGCTGACCTGCCCGTCCGTCATGTAGCGCAGCTTGGCAATCTCGTTGGCCACCAGATCGAAACACACTGCCAGGAAGTCGCTGAACATGATCTCGGCGATGACCGGCACCCCGGTCATCGCGGCGCCTGCGGCAGCCCCGAGAATCGCCTGTTCCGAAATCGGGGTGTCTCGTACCCGTATCGGCCCGAATTCGTCGAGCAGGCCGACGGTGGTCTTGAACACGCCGCCGGCGGCGGCGACGTCCTCGCCGAGAAAGACCAGGTTGGGGTCGCGGCGCATCTCCTGGGCGATTCCTCGGGAGACGGCGTCGCGATAGCTCAGTTCCGCCATGTCGACCCCCCGTCGGCCCATAGCTCCGTGAAGATCGATTCGAGCTCCGGTTCGGCTCCGGCTTTGGCCGCCTCGGTTGCCTGATTGACTTGATCGGCCACCTTGTTATTGATCTCGGTGAGCGTCTCTTCGCCGAAGCCGCGCGCCAGGAGCCGCTGGTGATAGACGATGATCGGGTCATAGTCGGCCCACGCCTTGACCTCCTCGGCGGGCCGGTACTTTCCCGGATCGGCCCGGGAGTGACCACCGGAGCGGTAGGTGAGTGCTTCAACCAAAGACGGGCCCCCGCCGCTGCGGGCTTTCTCGAGCACACGGAGCGCGGTGTCGTAGACCCTGTCGACGTCGTTGCCGTCGATGACGATACGTTCCAGGCCGTACGCGGATGCCCGGTCTGCCGCCGGATGATCGACCGATGTGATCAGGTCGATCGGGGTGTACTCCATGTAGAGGTTGTTCTCACACACAAAGACCACCGGAAGGTCCCAGACAGCGGCGAAATTGAGCGCCTCGTGGAACGCTCCGATGTTGGTGGTGCCATCGCCGAAAAAGCACACGGTCACCTGGCCACTGTCGCGGAGCTGGGCAGACCAGGCAGTACCGTTGGCCAGCGTGAGATGAGCACCGATGATGGCGTAGGAGCCCATCATGCCGCGCGCCGCGTCGGAAAGGTGCATCGAGCCCCCTTTGCCGCCCATCAGCCCGTTCTGCCGCCCGAGCAATTCGGCCAGCACTCCATCCATCGAAGCCCCCTTGGAGAGGGCGTGAGCGTGGCCGCGGTAAGTGGCAAAGGCGTAGTCATCGGCGCGCATCGCCTGCCCGAAACCGGCCGCGACCGCCTCCATTCCCAACGAGAGGTGGCTCGTGCCTTTGACCAGGTTCTGCATGAACAGGTCGTAAGCCCGCTTCTCGAGCTGGCGCAGCTCCTGAAGCCGGGTGTAGAGACCCAGCCGGGTGTCGTCGCTCAGAGAGAGCCCTGGATCGCCTTCCGGGGTCGGTGTCCGCTGCGGCCTCGTGGAGTAGTCGTAGAGGCCTTGATCCGCCTCAATACTCATTGGCAACCATCAACTCCTCACAGGGGAACAGCGTGATGATCTTGGGCCCGTCGGCGGTGCAAACCACCTCTTCTTCAATCCGGGCGGCTGATCGGCCGTCGGCTGCGGGAGCATAGGTCTCGAGAGCAAAGACCATACCCTCCTTGATCTCGACGGGGTCGTCGAGCGAGTTCAACCGGCTGACGATGGGCCGCTCATGGAGGCCGACGCCGACGCCGTGTCCGAACTGTAGGCCGAAGGCCTCCATCTCATTGTCGAACCCGAACTCCTCCGCCTTGGGCCACACCTTGGCGATCTGATCGGTGGTTACCCCCGGTTTGACCAAATCGATCGCGGCGTCCATCCACTCACGGGATTGTTTGAATGCGTCGCGCTGGGCCTGGCTGGCGCGGCCAACCACAAACGTGCGGTAGTAACAGGTGCGGTATCCGTTGAAGACGTGAATGATGTCGAAGTAGGCCTGGTCCCCGGGCCGGATGAGCCGGTCGGAGAACACGTGCGGATGGGGACTGCACCGCTCTCCGGCAATCGAGTTGATGGCTTCGACGAACTCGGATCCCATCTCGAAGAGCCGCTTGTGCGCCAGCGCCACAATGTCGCTTTCGCGCACTCCGGGCTTGAGGGCCTCGAAGATGTCCTGGTAGACACCGTCGACCATGGCGCACGCCTGGGTGAGCAGCATGATCTCGTCCTGGCTCTTGATCTCGCGGGCCGTCATCATTGCCTGCTGGCCGTCCGCAACGTTGATCCCGGCTTTCTGCAGTTCGAGGAAGACCGCAGTCTCGGCCATGTCGAGACCGAGCACTTCTTCGGCCACTCCCTCTTCCCGCAATATGGATGCGATCTCCTCGGCAGCGGCGCGCGGCAATCCCGTGGCAGGACCGATCGCTCCTTGCAGGCCGGTGTTGCCACCTATCGACTGTTCCGGCCGCATCGCCGGGTGTTGGAGCCGGTGGGCCTTGGCGGCCGAACCGAAGTCCCAGATACGGAAGTCACCGGTGCGGGTGATGAGGGCGTAGCGCTCCCCCTTGTTGAAGGCCCAGTAGCCGATGTGCGTCGATGTGAGATAGCGGATATTGGAGGTTTCGAAGAGCAGAAGCGCTCCGAGGTTGTGCTTCTCCATCGCCATGCGCACGCGGGCCAGGCGATAGGCCTTCAAGCGATCCCAGTTGACTCGCTCTTCCCAATCAACGGACTGGATTCCAGGAGAAGGTGTCGTGGCGACGGGGAACTCACGGTTGCTGGCCATGGGACTGGTCCTCTCTCCGTTGTCGAACTACTTCTGCAATCGATTGTAGCCAAGAGTCCGGGGGGCGGAGCTGCTGAGAGGGTCAGCTGTGCAAAGCCCCTCCCGGCACCGTTACAATCGATTGCATTACAGCTAGAAGGAGGGCCGGTATGCCGGCTGAGAACCAGCGCCTCGGGTGGATCGGCACAGGCCGAATGGGCTACGCGCTCTGCGTGCGTCTTCTGGAGGCGGGTCACGATCTCTGGGTCTACAACCGGACCCGGTCAAAGGCTGTTCCCCTGGAGGAGTACGGAGCCAAGGTCGTCGACTCTCCGGCTGAACTGGGCGAACGGGACATCGTCTTCACGATGGTGGCCGGCCCGAAGGACGTTATGGAGGTCACCGTCGGCTCCGAAGGGGTTCTCTCAGGAGCCAGTCGTCCCGGCGTCCTCGTCGACTCGACAACGATCGACCCGGCAACCTCCGACGAGCTGCGAATCGCCGCCGGGGAGCTCGGCACGAGCATCGTGGCGGCGCCGGTCAGCGGCAACGCCAAGGTGGTCAAGTCGGGCAAGCTCACCGTCGTTGCTTCCGGGCCCCGCGAGGCGTACGACACGGTGGCCCCCTACCTCGAGGTCTTTGGGCGCAAGGTGACGTACGTCGGCGAGGCCGACCAAGCCCGGCTCGTGAAGCTGTGCCACAACCTCCATCTCGGCGTCGTCACGCAGTCGCTTGCCGAAGTGGTAATGCTCGCCGAGGCATCCGGCGTCTCTCGCAACGACTTCCTCGAGTTCTTCAACGACTCGGTCATGGGATCGACGTTCACCCGATACAAGTCACCGGCGCTGGTCAACCTCGACTGGGATCCCACCTTCACCTGGCACTTGCTGCGCAAGGACCTCGAGCTGGGACTCGCCACCGGTCGTGAGCTGGACGTCCCGATGCACACGGCAGCTCTGGTAAGCCAGATCGTGATGGAAGGCATCGGGCGCGGCATGGGCGACATCGATTTTGGTGCTCTCCTCGAGATGCAGGCGGCGAACTCGGGCAGGGAGCTCGAGTCGGAGGACAGGGAAGTCTCAGACGGTCTGGACTGAATCCGGGCTCCCGGTGCCGGTGGGTTGGCGAACCCACAGCATCTCGGTCTTCACGCCGGCGTCGTTGATGAGGTTGAACACCGGGCAGCGCGCCTCGGTCTCCTCGACAACCTCGGCGAGGCGCGCTTCGCTCTCGTCCGTCGTGACCGTTGCCTGAACCCGCACCGTCTGGAAATGGGCGCGCACGTCGCGCTTGCCCATCCGGCCGCGGATGTCGATCGTGAACCCGGCCTCGAACTCGATGCGCTCATAGGAAAACCCGAGGTCGTCGGCAGTCCTGCGGAAGGTGACGGACTCGCACCCGCACAAGGCGCCCAGAACGGCCTGCAGCGGGGAGGGGCCCTCCCCGGTGCCACCGTGGGCAATCGGCTCATCGGTCGCGAAGTGCCCGTACTCGCCGAAGTCCATCAGAGTCATCATCGTGGCCTCGGTGGACGCCACGAGGCTCTTGCTGCGAATCATCGGCTCGGTCAATTCGTCGACGTTCTTGATCTCAGTGCCCATGGCCAACCTTCTCCCCGCTCAGCCCGGCCGTGGTGTCCCCGAGAAACTCGCGGTGACCGAGGTCCAAAGTCTTGATCCACCGCTGCTGCCCTGACGTCAGCGCGATGAAGTAGCCGAGCTCGACCAGCTCGTCGGGGCGGAAGTTGGCGTCGAGCCGCTCCCACAGCTCGTCCGTGGACAGCCCGGCGTCCCACACGATGGCGTCGGTGTACGCCAGCGCCGCCTTCTCGCGCGGCGAATAGCGATCCGACTTCTCGAACAGCAGCAGGTCCTGATAGTGGTCCTCTTCCACCGCGGCATCCACCGAGCGTTGGGCGGCGCAGTACCCACAATCGACGGTTTTGGTCACATAGACCCGGCACAGCTCCTTGAGCTCGTGTTCGACAACGCCGTCCACGAAGGTGTCCATCCAGGCTCGAGTGAAGCTCTTCAGAACTGCGGGCACGTGTGCCCGGATCGCCTGACTCTCGGGCCGGGGCGTGCCCACCCGACGGGCTCGACCCAACGCCGCAGTGATTTCCTCGTCGTTGACGTCTGAGAGGTCCGGATAGGGGATACGCGCCATGTCACCTTCTTAGTTCGCGAATCGAGATGGTAGCTGCAATCGATTGCAGGCCCCCCCAGCGCCCGACCGGAGGGGGCTTCGCAGGCGGCTCAGGTGCGGGCGGGGACGGTTTCCGGAATCGCCACAAACGCCAGAACGATCACACAGGCGACGAAGCCGGTGAGGGGCGCGGTAGCCCAACCGCGGCCGAATACGTCATAGAGCGCACCGCCGGCCAGTGGCGCCAGCAGCAAAGCTGCGTCGCCGGTTAGCCGGAACACCCCCAGCCTGCGGCCAAGACCGCCCCCCTCGCTCAGGTCGGCCAGCACCGTGGCCCCGACATTGACCGCCGAGGACCCGAGCGAGTACAGGGTGATTGCGACCCACCACATGGCGACCGAGCTGCCGACCGCAAAGACGACGAGCGCCGCCAGCTGCAGCACTAAACCGGGGAAGAGGGCCCAGCGGCGCGAGTAGCGATCGGAAACCTGTCCGCTGGCAAGTGCGCCAACCAAACGGAGTAGGCCACCGAGGCCAATAGCCAGCCCGATCGTGCCAACGCTCAGCGAGAGCTCCGCGTCACCGACGATCGGAACCAGCGTGTGGATCAAAGCGGCGCCAACGCCAAACTGAGCTGCCGGGAGCAGATAGAGGGCGAGGAGGGTTGTGGCGCGGACCGGGTTCAACGCACCGACGTTGGCACCGTGCTCAATGGCGGGTCCGGCCCGAGCCGATATGGCGAGAATCGCGGCCACTGCCAGACCAAGAGCGGCCCCCGCGACGAAGGCCACCCGCCAATCCCAGATGGAAGCCACAGCTCCGCCAAACGTGGGGCCGACCGCCTGGCCGACCATCAGGGCGGCGGCGAATCCGGACATCGCCACCCCGCGGCGCTCTCGCGGGGCTTCAGCAAACGCCGCGATTCCGGTCGTGTTCGTCCAGGCGGACCCGACGCCGAGGACAAAAGAGGCCACAAACGCTACTGCGCTGTCCGGGGCAAGTCCTGCGGCGAAGGATCCCAGGGCCACAATGATCGCGCCGATCGCCAACATCGGACGGGCCGCCCGGTGATCGGTGAGGCGGCCGGCAGGGACGTCGGTGATGATGCGGCCCAGCGCAAACGCCGCGATCAAGGCGCCAAGAGCGGTGGGCGACATGTCGAGGTCCCGACCGATCTCCGGCAGCAGTGGCGCCCGGATGAAGGCCACAACCGTGATGAAGAAGAGGCCCATGGCAATCGGACCGAAGTGGATCGGGCTATCGAGAGCCGAACGGGTTCGGCTCACCGCGGCGACTCAGTGGACGCGCGGACTCGCAGCGCAGGGCGCAATCGGGTGACGTGCGGCTCGACGCCCTCACCCCGCATCAGGGCCAGCAGGGTCTGCGCGGCCATGGTGCCCATCTCACGGTAGGGCAGTCCAACGGTGGTCAGCGGAGGCTGCACCAGATCGACAAATGGCATATCGTTGTAGCCGGTGAGGGACATGTCGCCGGGCACGCTGACCCCGGCGTCGTTGAGTGCCCGCAGCGCTCCGAGCGCCAAGAGGTCGTTGCCGGCAACGATGGCGGTGAGCTCCGGGTTGCGGGACACGAGATCCGACGTTGCTCGCGCTCCGGGAGCAACTTGGAACCAGTCGGCAACTTCGATTCTCCCGTCGACGGAAAGGCCATGGCGCGCCAGATGTGCCTTGAAGGCCTTACATCTCCCCAGTCCGGTAGACAGAACGGGAGGTCCGGCAACGTGCCCGATGGCGCTGTGGCCCAGTTCGACCAGGTGATCGACCGCCATCCCGATGCCGATGTGATCGTCACCGATAATCGCCGGCACCGAGCCGTCGGTCGATTCCCGATTCACGAGCACCACATCGATTCCTTCCGACTGGACGGCAGCAGCCACCCCGCTGCCCAACTCTGCGGTTGCCAGAATCAGCCCGTCGACTCGTCGGTCGACGAGCGTCGAGATCACGGCCTCGGTGTGTTCCTGCTCGTTGTCGGTGTTGCCGATCAGCAGTGTGTAGCCCTCCACCCCCAGAGCGGCCTCGGCCCCCCGCACGAGCGGCGGGAAGAGGGGGTTCTCCAGGTCGGGAACCACGATTCCCACGGTCAGGGTCGTATCGGTGCGCAAGCCGCGAGCGAGAGGATGCGGCCGGTACCCGAGTTCCTTGGCCGCCGCGAGGACTCTGGCAACGGTTGTATCTGAGACAACGCCCCGCGTCTCCGGGTTGAGTGCCCGCGAGGCAGTCGAGGCATGCACATCGGCAGCCTTGGCGACATCGATGAGGGTCGGCCGGGCAATCACGGGTCGGGAATGGCGCGGAGTCGGATCGAATCGCTTGAGGAGTCCGGGCGTGCAAACGCTTCGAGCCTTGCCACCCCGGCCATCTGCGCACTCCTCTGTTGGACTGAACGGTAACGCTAGTACCATTTGCGCAATCGTTTGCAGAAAACCGGGCTACGGCCGATCTGTGCCGGACTCAGGAAGGGCGCTCGCAATGGCCAATATCAGTTTCCGTCTCCCCCATCAGATCGAGGATCTCGAAGGTCGCCGGTGGCTGGAGGCCGCCATCGAACGGGGCAAGCCCGGCCCCGAGTTCCAGGCCATTCGGGCCCACGTGCCGGGTGTGATGCGGTCCTTCACGAAGACCCGCGAGTGGATCTATCACGAGGGAGTCCTCGACTTCGAGTTCAAGGAGCTGCTGCGGGCCTACATCGCCCTATCGGGCGACTGCAGCTACTGCTCCAACCAGGGCGTGGCCCGCGAGATCAGGGGCAGTGAAGAGCAGCTCGACAAGCTCCTCAACTACAAGAAGTCGGACGAGTACTCGGCGCGGGAGAAGCTGGCGATGGAGTACGCCGACGCCATCATGTGGAATCCGGACGACGCCGATGAGGCCATGTGGGAGCGGTTACGAGCGGAGTTCACCGAGCCCGAACTCGTCGAGCTCGGCTACTGGGTCGGTTTCACCTTTGGCGGCCAGCGCTGGCTGCGCACCCTGGGCTCCGCCCAGGGCCAACTCCAGGAGGCTATCGACGCCGCCGGCGACAACCTGGTCGTGAGTGGACCGAGCACGACCAGCGACTAGAGAAACCTCACGGGACGAGGACCTCGCGGCCGATCACAGTGCGGTTGCGCACCCTTTCGTGCAGCTCCTCGACCTGCTCGAGCGGGTAGGTTCCGCTGACCACCGGGTCGACCTTGCCGGCGGCCACCAGGTCGACAACCTCCGCCAGCTCCCCCACCGAAACATTGCGTGACCCGAGCAGCTCGAACTCGTTCTGATAGAACGCGTGCGGTGAGATCGTCAGTTCGGTGCCGGTGTGGGAACCGACGACGACCATACGCCCGCCTTTCGCCAACGCGGCGAGGCCGGCGGGCATCGTGGCGGGACCGACCAGCTCGAGGATGCCGTCGAGTCCCCGGCCGCCCGTCCAGCTGCGGGCAATCGCCGCCAGGTCTTCCTTCTCCGGATTGACCACGATTTCGGCTCCCCGGGCTTGGGCTGCGTCCAGCTTGTCTGCCGTGATGTCGACGGCCATGACCCTGGCTCCCATCATGGCTGCCAGCTGTACGGCGTGGATCCCGACTCCGCCCCCGGCTCCGGTCACCATGAAGAACTCTCCCGGGCGCAACCGCATCTGCTTGGTGAGAGCGTGGTAGGGAGTGCCGATGGCGTTGGCGATTACGGACGCCTCGGGGAAAGCCAGGTCGTCGGAAATCGCGACGAGGTTGCGTGCCGGCAATGCGACGTACTCCGCGTAACCACCGGGAATGCTGACACCGACGTGGCCGCCGAAGTTCTCGCAGATCGTCTCCCGGCCGTTGCGACAGTGCCGGCAGTGCCCGCACACGAGGTAGAGAGAGGCCGCGACGCGGTCGCCCGGCGACCACCCGGCGACACCGGGCCCGGCCGCAACGACCTCACCCGCGATCTCGTGACCGATGATCAGCGGAAGGACCGCGTGACTCCAGCGCCCGTTGCGGATCGCCAGGTCGAATTGGTCGACCGCACATGCCCCGACCCGCAGGAGCACGTCGCCCATCCCCGGTTCCGGCACCGAGATGGTGCGGTGATGGAGAGGACCGTCAAATTCGTCGAGCTGAACTGCACGCATTGTCATAGGCGCGAATCCTAGAGATCTGCTAGCAAGGAGGTATGCATAAAGAACACAGTGACGGACTCAGACTCGTTGGCCACTCCGACCTCGGAGGATTCGGCGACGGCATGCAGATAATGCGCTCCGGCGACGCACTCTACGTCGGCCATTTCGGACCCTCGGGGATGGGAACGTCAATCCTCGACGTCTCCGACGTGTCCGATCCGCAGCTCGTCCGCCAGTGGCGGGCACCCGCCAACTCCCACAACCACAAGGTCCAGGTCGCCGATGGGCTGCTGCTGACCAACCATGAGCGGTTCCGCAGCGACTACCCCTGGTCGGCCGGCTTGGCCGTCTACGACCTCGCCGACCCCTTCGACCCCAAGCAGGTCGGCTTCTGGGACTCGACCGGGCGTGGGGTGCACCGGATCGTCTACGAGGGCGGCCGCTACGCGTACATGTCTGCAACGCCCGACGGCTTCGACGAGCGCATCTGGGTGATCATCGACCTCGACGATCCGACCAATCCCGTCGAGGCCGGCCGCTGGTGGTGGCCGGGGCAGTGGACCGGTGGAGGAGAAACACCCGATTGGCCGGCGGACGAGCATTGGAATACCCATCACGCCATGGTCCACGGCGATCGGGCGTACCTCGGCTTCTGGGACGGCGGCATGGTGATCCTCGACATCTCCGACCTGGCGAGCCCGACGGTGATCTCCCACCTCAACTGGGACGAGGGCGGCGAGACTCACACCTGTCTGCCGTTGCCCAGCCGGGACATCGTGATGGTCACCGATGAGGCGACAACGGACGGCTGTGACGGCAAGCCCCACATGGTCCGAGTGGTCGATGTCTCCGACGAAACCCGGCCCGAGGTAATCGCGATCTGCCCGCAACCCGAAGGCGACTTCTGCGAGCGCGGCCTTCGCTTCGGCGCCCACGCCCTCCACGAGAACCGGCCGGGCAGCTACCGCAGCGAGGAAGTCTTCTTTGTCAGCTACTTCAACGCCGGGGTGCGGGTGTACGACGTTGCGGAGCCGACGGCTCCCCAGGATATCGCCCACTACATCCCCGAGTGCCCTCCCGGCCAGCAGGCGATCCAGATCAACGATGTCTGGGTGGGTGAGGACAATCTCGTCTACATCACCGATCGGGTCAGGGGCGGCGCCTACATCCTGGAGCCCGATGCGGCGCTGAGCGCCCGGATGGATGAAGCGGCCGTATGAGCATCGATGTTCACGCCCACTGCATTCCTGCCGAGCTGGTCGCCACCCTGGAAGCCGATGGCGCCGACTTCGGCATAGAGCTGACGGATGATCGCCGGGTCGTCATCGCCGGCGGCAAGCCGACCATGGCACTGCGCGACGATCTGACCGACTTCGATGCTCGTGTCGCGGCATTGGACCGGGCCGGCATCGAGGTGCAGGTGCTATCGAGTTGGGTGAACCTCACCGCCTACGGCCTCGACGCGGCCAAGGGCGAGCGTTGGTCGCGGAGGGTCAACGAGGCGCTGGCCGCCGAGGCAGCCCGGCGCCCCGACCGCTTCGAGGCCTTCGCCACCGCTCCGCTGCAGCAGCCGGATCTGGCAGCCGCAGAGCTGCGTTATGCCACCGCCGAACTGGGAATGGCGGGCGTCGAGATCGCCACTACGGTGGATGGCACCGACCTGGTATCTGCGGAACTGGAACCGTTCTGGGCGGCCGCCGCCGAATTGGGCAGCGTCGTGCTCCTTCACCCGGTGGGAGTTCTGCCCGGCATCGATCTCAAACGACACTTCCTGGACAACCTGGTGGGTCGGCCGGTGGATTCGACGATTGCGATTGCCCGGCTGATGATGGCCGGGGTCTTCGATCGTCACCCGGACCTCAAGATGTGCGTCGTCCACGGCGGCGGGTTTCTCCCCTACGGGGTGGGCCGCCTGCAACGGGGCTGGGACTCCAAGCCCGGTCTCGCCGACACCGATCTGGCGACTCCGCCGATGGAGACCATCAAGCGACTGTATTTCGACACCGTCGTTCACAACCCGCAGGCATTGCGCTACCTGATCGACTTCGTCGGGGCCGACCGGATCATGCTCGGCACCGACTACCCGTTCGAATCGGGCGACCTCGACCCGATCACAACGATCGACGCCGTGCCGGGATTGACCGACGAGGAGCGGGCATGGATCGTGTCGGGCACCGCTAAGGCTCTCCTCGGCCGCTAGGCGGGAGCCACGTGCGGCGGCGGCCATGTCCGATGTGTCCCCCGGAGGGGGGAAGGTCTCTGCGAGGCGTCCGCCAGGACGCCGAAGGAGGTAGGGGGGCGCGTCGCGTGACCTGGTCTCCCGGCTGAACCTGGCCTCAGATGAACCTGGCCTCAGATGAACCTGGCCTCAGATGAACCTGGCCTCAGATGAACCTGGCCTCAGATGAACCTGGCCTCAGATGAAGTTGCCTTCTTCGGTGTCTTTCACCGCGTGCAGCCGGTCGAGCATCGAGAGCATCTCGGTCAGGACATCGTCCTCGAGGATGCGCTCTATGGCCTCGGCCCTGCCCATAAAAGCGCGAAAGCGTTTGATCAGGGGCCCGTTGGGCTCCTCCGCCTCGGAGAGCTCCGCGATGAGTCGCTCGAGGAGCGCCCGGTACTCATCAAGGCTGTCGAGGAGTGCATAGAACCCGCTCTCGACCGGCGCGGTGTGCGCCACCACCTGCTCGTACATGCTCATAGCCACTTCCCCCATCTGCGCCATCGGTAGGGCAACTCGATCACCGTCGGTTCCGTCGCCGTCTCGAGGAGAACCAACAGGTCTTCCAGGATGCGGTGGTGTTGCGCCGGCTCGTTGGGTTCACCGAAGGGATTCCCCAGCGGGAATCTCAGGTACGCGGCCCGCGGCACCTTTGTGCCCAGGGTGATCTCGGGCCGCAGCGCGACGCTGGCGGTTGAGATCCCGGCGGCTTCCACTGCGCCTTGCACCAGTCCGACCGACCGGTGACACATCGGTCAGCCCGGAGCGAAGATGGCGACATCGACGTCGGCGTCGGTCAGGGCGGCTGCGACCGCCGGTCCGGTGGTATCGGCTATCGCCGAAGGATCCGGGTTGAAGCCCATCATGCCGATGTGAATCGGCGAGGCAGCCCCGACGCGCCCCCGTTCCACCAGCTCCGCCAGCCGCGTGATCGGCAGCACGACGTTGAGGTCCTGCTCGGCACTGGATGTGTCGTAGTGGGTATGGGCAAAGCGAACTGCCGAGAAGTCGACGTCGTTGGGGATCACCCGGTACGTGGCATCCCCGGCAATTGTGGCGGTGTGGAACGGCTCCTGGTCGGACAGGTGAACCCCGGCGGAAGTGAGCAACGCGACCCGAGCTTCGGCGAGTGGCTTCTGCAGCGGCGTAAACGCCGGTTCTTCATTGACACGGTTGTTCTGCCCGTGGTGGTTGGCGGCAACGAACTGCACCCACTTCTCGTATTGGGCCCGGAAATCCTCCGGGTCGAGCACCGTGCTCTCCATAGCGGTAGCCTCCTCAAAAAGCCAGCAAGGAGGAATCTAGTGACTACGGACCTGAGTTTCGCTCCCAGCGAGGATCCCTTCGTCGTGGAGCACGGCGGCTTCTACCGGCGCTGGCTGTCGATGATCGACGATCTCGGTGAACTCGAGACGGTCGTCGCCCAGTTGACGGGGACGACGCAAGACAAGTGGATTCCGGTGTGGAAAGCGGCGGGCGAACGACACGAGGCCGAAGGCGATCGTCTCGACGCGGCCGGTGACCCGGTCGGGGCCCGCAAGGCGTATCTCCAGGCGAAGACCTACTTCGCGATTGGCCGCTTCCCCGGCGAGATCACCCCGGAGAAGGCGGCGGTGAGCGCCGAATGTGCCCGCGCCTATCGCAAGGCGTGCCAGTACCTCGACCCTCCTCTCGAAGTCGTCGAGATCGAATGTGAAGGCCAGACCGTGCGAGCCCACTTCCGGGCACCTAGCGGCGCCAACGCCGAGAACCCGGCTCCGGCGGCTCTCATCATGTGCGGCGCCGACGTCTTCAAGGAGGACCGGGGCTGGGCCGGCGAGATGGCCACGGACGAGGGCCTCGGATCGCTCGTGATGGATGGCCCTGGCACCGGCGAGAATCCGTTCCCCTGGGACCCCTCCTCGGTCAAGGCGTGGATGGCGGCCATCGACTACCTGGGGGGACGCCCCGAGATCGACGCCGACCGGATCGCCGCCTTCGGTATCAGCCGGGGCGGTTACTCGGTGATGCAGCTGGCCGGGGCCTACCCGGAGAAGGTCAAAGCCGTAGTGGCGATCGCCGGCCACCCCTTCGGATACCGCATGACGGACGCCGAGATGGACGACTTTGTCGAGGCTCGCAATCGCCGTTCCACCTTCGTGTTCGGCGAACCCGGAGGGCCCCCGTCGTTTCCGACCTGGTCGCGCGAGAAGGAGGAGGACATCTTCTCGAACTGGGCGCTGTCGGAACTCGGAATCCTCGATGCCATCACCCAGCCCGTTCTGATGATCAACGGGAAGCTGGACCACCTGGCGCCCGTCGGCAACATCTACTTCATGCTCGAATCCGGCCCCGCCACCGGCCGCGAGGCTCGGGTCTACCCCGACGCCGGCCACTGTGCATTCAAGTACTACAAGGACTGGGCACCGGCTTCGTTCTCGTGGATCCGGGAGAAGCTCGGCTAGTAACGCTGACCCGCGAAGATTGGTGACGCTATCGAGTTCACAGGAAGCGGCCCAGCTGTCGCCGTGCACCACGGCGGGTCCGTAACGGCCCGTAATGGAAGATAGGCCGGAGGAAGGCCGCGAGAAACCCGATCGGAAATCGCCACAACGCTTTCCGATCTCTACTCCGTGTCCACAGTAGGAAATCGTCGAAGCCGTTTCCGATCTGTTGACCGGCGTCGATGCCTTGTTCTGCGAGGAAGGCCAAGCCGTCCTGATGCATATCCCATCCGACCGCGACGTCGGTCGTGATCTGCCGGATTTCTCCCAGGTCGAGCAAGCCGGAAGTGCCTGAGGTCGTTATCAGAGTGCCCTCACCTCGCCCCAAGGGAGTGCAGAACGACCACGACTCGTGGTGACCGGCCTGTCGACGGTGGTAGAGAAACGCCGTTGTGGGTTCTCCCGGACGACGCACGGCAATGATGACGTAGCCGGAGCCGGGCCGCAGCAGAAACACCATGCTTTCGGTGAACCCGGCGTCGGCCCAGCCATCAAGGGTCTGCTGGTGGACGGCGCGATCTTCGACGGGCTCCGGGTCGTCGCGGCGGAGCGCAAAGAGGTAGAAGCCGTAGAACCCGCCCCACAAGATGACGACCCACGGGCCAACCTCCACGAGACCCCTGAAGCCAAAGGAAGCAGCGGCTACTGCGGATCCGACCAGGAATCCTCCCACCGCGAATGACAAGAGCGCGTCGGTTCGTGTGCGGTAGCGCCAAAGACCCACCAGGATCAGGCCAACGAGGCCATAGGAGAGAATAAGAGGAAGGGTCATCCAGTTCCATCGGCTCTCGTCACATCGACCTCAAGGCAAGCGAAGCCCAAACAGCCGGCAGCGGCAACCACCAAGAATCTAACCCCGCCCGCAATCGCGGGCTCACAGCTGCGCGGCCAGTTGTTCCCCGCAGTTGGCAACCGCTTCGGGATCAACCGGGGTGCGGAAGCTCAGCTGGATGTGCTCGGCACCGGCGGCCACAATACTCAGGGCGCGATCAATGGTCTCGGCAGCGTCGCCATCGTGAAGGACGATCGCCGAGACCTCGATGTCGCCGCGATCGCGCCCGATCTCATCGCAGCGAGCATGCAGCATGGATAGGCGCTCGGCGAAGTCCTCCGCAGTGGCTTCCCGCTCGTACCAGTTCCAGTGATCGGCCCATTTGGCTACGAGCGGCAAGGTCCGCCGGGGCCCGACTCCCCCGATCACAATCGGCGGGCGCGGCTGCTGGACCGGTCGCAGGCGCGGCTCGGCGTCGACGAGGGTGAAATGGGAACCGGCGAACGAGAAGACATCCTGGGTCATCAGCCCGTTGAGGATGGCGCACGTCTCGTCGAGCCGCTCCCAGCGGACGGCGGCGGGAGGGAACTCGATTCCGAAAGCGGTGTGCTCCTCTTCGTGCCAGCCGGCACCGAGCCCGATGTCGAGACGTCCGGCCGACACCTGGTCGATTGTGGTGGCCATCTTGGCCAGCAGTGATGGGTGGCGGAAGGTGTTGCTGGTCACCATCGTCCCCAGCCGAAGCCTCTCGGTGACGGCCGCCAGCGATGCCAGCAGAGTCCACGCCTCGAAGAGCGCACCTCTTTGGCCGGCGCGCGGGGGATAGAAGTGATCGTTGAGCCAGCCCCCGGTGTAAACACCGGCGACGTCGGCCGCGATCCAGATGTCACGCAGCTCGACCCAGTCGATGTCCTGCGGCCACACCTTGAACGACAGTTTCACAGCTGGCTCGAATGGCATCATGGCAGGCACAGTACCAAGCCCGGCTGGCGCAGTCCCTCCCAAGTATCAGGGGATACGGAGTGACCCGCAGAGGCTTTGGCTACGCTGCCGCCGGAGACAGGACGACCCGCGGAGAGCCCCAATGGCCGGCAATAAGACGCGAAGGGCTGACTCCGCGGCGACGCCATCCGGCAACAACGGCTTCGTCAAGCTGACCGTGAGGCGCAGCGACCCCACGGCACCGGCAGTCTTCGATGTGCCCGGCGCCGAGCCGATGGTCGTCCTCGACGTTCTGCTGGCAGCGCAGCAGCATCGCGACGCCTCCCTCGCATTTCGGTTCTCATGTCGCGCCGGCCGGTGCGGCACTTGCACGGTACGTCTCAACGGCAGTGCAGTTCTTGCCTGCCAGACTCCGGTCGCAGTTAGCACCGAGTTGGTGGTCGAGCCGCTGGGTGGGCTCCCGGTGGTCAAGGACCTCGTCGTCGACATGGCCCCCTTCCACGCCAGATGGAGCGAGATCGTGCGGCTGGTAGAGCCGGGACCCGTGGTGACGGCATCGGGCGGCACCGATCAGACGCTGCTCGACAGCTCGCGAGAATGTATCTCGTGCGGCGCCTGCTACGCGGCCTGCCCGGTCGCCGCCTCCGGTAGAGCCTTCCTGGGACCGGCGGCGCTGGCGCGCGCTGCCGGCGACTACGCAGGACCGGCTGCCCGCGCCCCGGCGTCGGTCATGGGGTCGCGTGGTTTCACCGGCTGCCACTCCGTAGGTGCGTGCTCGGTCGTCTGCCCCCGCGACCTCGATCCAGCGCTCCTGATCCGCTCGCTGCGTCGCGGCCGGCGAGGACGCTTCACATGATGCCCGGCACCGCTCCGCAGACGATCGCCACCGACATCGCCATCATCGGAAGCGGCGCCGCCGGCCTGATGGCCACAATCCACGCGTCCGATAGTGCTCGAGATCTCGACATCACCGTCGTCAGCAAGGGTGCGGTTGCCCGCTCGGGTTGCTCGATCATGACTCTGGGTTTCAATGCCGCCGTCGGCCCCGGCGACTCGGTCGAGACCCATTTCACCGATCTGCTGCGCCGCGGCGAGTTCCTCAACGACCAGCAGTTGGCCTGGGTACTCGCCTCAACGGCGCCCGAAATGATCGACGAATTGGGCCGCTACGGTTGCCTGTTCGACCGCACGCCGGATGGAGCCCTCACGGTGCTGCCGTTCGCCGGGCAGTCGGTGAACCGCCATATCGCCCGACGGGAGCAAACGGGTCTCGAAATCATGAGCCGGCTGCGTGACCAGGTGCTGCGGATCGAACCGCGGCTTCTCGAGGATGTGCGCGCCCTCGACCTGCTCCGTTCCGACTCGGGCGACGTGACCGGCGTGGTTCTCCTCGACATGCGCTCCGGGAAGCCGATCATCCTCAGCGCAAGGGTCGTCGTGATGGCCACCGGCGGCGCCGCCACCATCTACCGCGTGGCCTCACCGGCTCGAGAGAAGACCGGCGACGGGCTGGCGATGTGCCTGCGAGCGGGAGCCGAACTGCGCGACATGGAGATGATGCAGTTCTTGTCGGTCGGGTTGGCGGCCGGTCCGTCGCGGATCAGCGGGTTGTTGCTCAGCGAGGTGCTGCGATTTGCCGGCGGGCATCTCACCAACGTCGCCGGCCATCGCTTCATGGCCGACAGCGCCCCGGAGGCGATGGAGCGGGCGAGTCTCGAACAGATCGTCCGGGCCTCTTACACCGAGATCGTCGAGGGAAGGGGCTGGCAGAACGACGGGGTGCTCCTCGACGTCAGCCACCTCGGGGCCGGCGTCGTGGCGGATCGCTACCCGGAGCTCGTCGACCGCTCCCGATTGGCCGGGCACGATCTCACCACGGGTCCCGTGCCCGTGGCGCCCACCTCCCATTTCCAGATCGGGGGAGCAGTGATTGATGCCGACTGTCAGAGCACGCTCCCCGGCCTCCTCGTCGCCGGAGAGGACGCCGGCGGCGTCCACGGGGCGGCGTGGAACGGCGGCAACGGCATCGCCGAATCGACCGTGTTCGGGGCCCGCGCCGGCGAGCGCGCCGCCCGGCTGGCAACGGAACGCCCTCACCAGGACGCCGCAGCCGGCCAGATCGCCGACATCCTCGAGCGCCATCACGCTCCCCTGACTCGGGACCAGGGGACGGTGCCGGCGACCATCGCCGATCGGCTGAAGGAAGCAATGTGGCAGGGGGCCGGCCCGGTGCGCACGGAAGCGGGCCTGCGCCGGGCCGCTGACACAATCGACGAACTCCGTGACGAGGCGGCGCAAACGATGGCTCCGGCACTGATCGAATCCAACCCGCGCTGGCACGAGGCGCTCGACGTGGGCAACCAGATCGACGTCGCCGCGGTCGTCGTGCAGTCGGCACTCGAACGTGAAGAGACCCGGGGAGTTCATTTCCGCGACGACCATCCCGATCGCGACGACGCCGGCTGGCTCCGCTACGTCGTTGCGCGTGCCGACGGCAACCGGTTGGAACTGGACAGCCGGGCCGTCGCGCTCGATCGTTTGGCACCCGGCCGTGAGGAGGCCCCGTGACTCTGGCGCAGCTGCTCTTCCTCGGGGGGCTCGGAGTGGTGCTGGTGGCGACGGCGGCCTCCGGGGTGTCCGCCTACTCCGCAGCCGTTCGGGCGACCGGCGGAGGAACCCCGCGCCGTGAACTGCTGGATCGTCTGCGGCGGCTGCCGTCGGACCGGGCCGAGCAAGCCACCTGGGCTTTCCTGGCCCACAGAGTCAGCGGCATCGGGATCTTTCTGTTCCTGGCCCTGCACATCATCGACGTAGGCCTGATCGCGGTTTCCGAAGGCCTCTACGACGAGGTACACGAGCTGTTCACCAGCGCCCCACTCAGACTGTTCGAGTGCGGGCTGCTGGTAGCCCTCCTTTTTCACACATTCAACGGGATCCGACTCCTCCTCGTCGACCTGGTCGACATGGGTCCCGTCGCCTCGAGCCGGGCATTGAATGCGGTTATGGCGGCCACCATCGTCCTCGGCATTGCCGGCAGCGTCGTGATTCTGGCACCGGTGTTCTGATGGCAGCCGCACCCGCTCCGACCGTCACCAGAGCCTCGAGCTGGATCATCTTGCGGCTGACAGGCCTCGTGTTGAGCTTGATGGTCCTGGGACACTTCGCCCTCACCCACATCGTTCACGATGTAGCCGAAACAGACGCGGCCTACGTGGTCGACCGTCTCGGGGACGCCATCTTTGTTGCTTGGGACGGCCTCATGCTGTGGACCGCCATCCTCCACGGGGCCACCGGCGTGTGGATCATCATCGGCGAACATGCTCCGCGTCGGGCAGCGCTGTGGCGGCAACTGGTGGTTGCGACCTCGCTGGCTCTGGCCGCGGTCGGGTCGCTGGTACTCGTCGTCGCGTGAATCGGCATTGTCAAGGGGCGCGGGCCGGGCAAACGTCTAGTTGTATTGACCCGCGAGGTTGTTGACAGTCTCGGCCGTTGGCAGACTCGATTAGGCAGCCGAGCCCATCAGCTGAAGCTTGGCAACAGCTGCTGAGCGTGGTCTTCTGAGTGCGCGGTTGCTACATATCGCTCCGGGCGGTGAGTGTTGTGGGCGGGGCCAGACGAGCGTGCGGTCTGGCACCGGGCAATTGCGGTGGTCGCCCGTCCGATCGTCTCTGATGTTGATGCCAACCGGCCGACAACGCCCAGGTAGCCTCCCGGGACACGTCAGTGTGCTGCCATTCTGTCGCAGGGATAGGTTGAGATCGTGCTTTGGGAGCTGTGGACAAACAAAGACCGAACTGAGTGGAGGTTTCTGCCGCACAGATCCGATAGCGCTCGGGCTGGGCTGGGTGTTGATGGTCTCGAACTCATATGGACGGTGGAAGCCGGGTCGCGAAACGAGGCCATGCAGCTCTATTACAACTACATGGGGTGGGGCCGTTATCAACCGATGCTCCGTCCCGATGGAACGCCGTATCCCGAGGACGACGCGCCCTTTCAGCCACGAGCGAAACCTCAATAGACATGCGGAGATGAGGAAGCGCATGCCGCAGCGCACCGATCGTCCGCTATGGATGATGGCACGCCGATGCCGGAACCACCCATACCGAGGCACCTCCGCGAGCAGCCGCGAGCGTCCAGCCTGGACTTGCAGCATGGTGACATTCTGTATAGTGCGTGATACCATTCTGGATATGGAGCACAAAGCATTTACTGTCCGCCTCGATCCCAATCAGGCCGCAGACCTCGAAGCCACCGCCGCCGCTGACGGCATATCCATCGCCGAAGCGATCCGCCAAGCAGTCGCCGAGCGCATCGAAGCCCGCCGCCAAGACCCAGAGTTCCAGGCACGGATCCGATCCATCATTGAACAGAACCAGCGGGTACTCGAGCGGCTCGCTGAGTGAGCGTCGAATACCTCGATCTCGCCGACTTCCTGGCGATAACTGAGTTGGTCCTCGAGGTACCGGCCGATCAGATCAGTCGTATCTCACGTCTCGAACTCGCCGAGTCAGCGTTGCACGCACCAGCCGCCTCATTCGGTGGCATCGAGTTCTATCCCGACCTCGTCGCCAAGGCCGCCGTGCTGTGCACCCGCCTCGTCAAGAACCACCCGCTTCCCGACGGCAATAAGCGGGTCGGGTTCGTGTGCTTGATCGAGTTCTGCCTCCGCAACGGACTTAGCTGGAGCCCGCCACCAGGCGACGAAGACGGTGAAGCCAGCGCCCAAGTCATCCTCGACCTCGCTGCTGGACCCGGCGACAACGAAGCGATTACGACACTCGCCGAATGGATCAGGGACCGGACCTCGCACCCCTCGAATCCACCCCGATCACTAGATACGGGCGATATCGCCCCAACCCAGAATTAGCTCCGAGCGGCACTGATGCGCTCAGCCTCGACTGCTGGTCACCACTCTTCGTGGCTCACCGGGTTTCCGGCAGGCCGAGGCGCTCGTGCTCGGCGGGTATCAACAACGTCTGTGGGCAACACACCTAGTCCGCCGTCTCGAGATACCCGATGACGGTGCCGACCGGAACCTCCTCACCGGGCCCGTGGACGATCTCGGCCAACACACCGGCGTTCAGTGACTCCATGTGGACCGTGATCTTCTCCGTCTCGACTTCAACGATCTCATCACCGGGAGCCACGGTATCGCCCACCGCGACGAGCCAGTCCACGATAAAGCCGGACGTGAAGTCGGGCGCTACCTGCTGCAATTCGATCGGAATCCGCATCAGTGACCCGTGACCTCGAGCGCGGCCGCCACGATCTTGTCGGTTGTGGGCTCAATATGCTCTTCGAGCGGTGGGCTGAACGGGACGGGGACATCGGCGGTTGTCACCCGGATCGGCGCCGCCCGCAGATCGCCGAAAGCGTTCTCGGTGACCACCGCCATGATCTCGGCCCCGACCCCGCAGCGACGGTGGCATTCATCGACCACCACTAGCCGGCCCGTCTTGGCAACCGATTCGATGATTGCTTCTTCGTCCAGCGGGGACAGCGTGCGAGGATCGACCACCTCGGCGTCGATGCCCTGCTGCTCGAGGAGCTCGGCTGCCTCGAGGGCGCGCTGCACCAGCCAGGATGACGCAAACAGGGTCACGTCGCTGCCGGCCCGCTTGATATCGGCCACCCCGAACGGGATCGCGAAATCCTCATCATCGGGCACCGGGCCGGAAGTGTCGAAGAGGCGGACGTGATCGACCCAGGCGGTCGGGTTGTCCGATGCCGCCGCCGTCTTGACCAGGCCCTTCACATCTCGCGGCGTCGACGGCGCCATTATCTCGAGGCCCGGGGTGTTCCACAGCATCGCCTGGGGACTGTGCGAGTGCTGGGCGGCGCCGCCACCGCGAACACCATGGTTGAAGTGAAAGATCATGGGAACGGCGGTGCGGCCGCCGGACATGTAATACGTGTTGGCCGCTTCATTGATGATCTGGGGGAACGCTTCAAACATGAAGCTGGCCGTCGCGATGTCGACGATGGGGCGCAACCCAGCCATGGCCGCTCCAATGGCGGTGCCGACGTAGCCCAGCTCGGCGATCGGGGGGTAGTAGAACCGGTCCAGGTACTCGTCGCGCAGTTCGGCAACCATCTGACGGTGCGGGGTGAGTCCGAGGAAATACAAACCCATGATGTGCACCCGGTCGTCGGTCGCCAGCTGGTGACGGAGAGCCCCCACAAGGGCTTCGGCGTAGAGCATCTCGCGCGTGTCTTCCACTATGCGTACACCCCCTCGAAGGCGCTCTCGGGGTCCGGGTAGGGACTGTCGAGGGCGAACTGAACGGCGTCCTCGATCTGCGTCGATACCTCGCCGTCGAGCGCCAGCACATCGCCGGTCGTAACAAGCCCGGCGGTCACCAGCTCGCGGGTATAACGAAGCACACCGTCCTGGGCACCATGCCACTTCGAGTGGTCTTGCGGAATGGCCCCCTCGTCCCAGGCATATGTCAGGTCGGTGACGCCCGTCGCCAGCTGCGGCCAGAGCGGTCGATTCCCCGGCCAGCGGACTGTGAGTGCCTCGACAAATGTTGGGCCACCGCCGCTGCGAGCTCGATCGATCGCCTCGGCCATAGCCCCGTGGACCGCACCGGTGTCCGTGCCGTCGACCGTGATCGTGGGTACCTTGAAGCTCGCCGCCAGATCAGTGAGCGGAGCCGCCGCCATTGTCGACGACGGGTACTCGTTCGCCTTCTGCCCGAGCGCCTCGAGGCTGTTGTTCTCGCATAGATAGATGACGGGCAGCGCCTCGAGGGCCGCAATATTGATCGATTCGTGATACGAGCCTTCTTCGAGAGCCCCATCGCCGAAGAGGCAGACCGACACCCGATCCACTTTGCGGCGGGAGAACGCGAATGCAGCCCCGGTTGCCAGCGGCGTGCAGCCGCCGGTAACCGCGGATGTCGTGGGGAAGCCGTGCTCCGGCGAGGCGATGTGAAGCGTGCCGCCCTTGCCGTTGTTCGTGCCCGTCGCTTTGCCGAGAATCTCGGCGACCATCGCGGCCGGGTCCGTACCCCTGGCCAGGAGATGGCCGTGGTTGCGGTGAGTTGTGAACGCCAGATCCCCCTCCTGCAGCTGGGCAAGAGCCGGAACGCCCGTGGATTCCTGACCGATGTACACGTGGAAATGGCCGATATCGAAATCGCCGGCAAGTTTGATGAGCGATTCCTCGAAGCGACGAATGACGAGCATCCGCCGCAGGAGATCGACCAGTTGGTCCTCGGGCAGATCGGGGGTCATGGTGCTCCTCGCAGAATCGAAATCATGTTGGCGAGATCATGGCGGCGGGGGACCGAACGCCATCAGGCTACCGGCGGCCCGTTCGATTTCGTCGACGCCCGGCAGAAAGGCATCCTCCAACGCGGCCGCCGCGGCAACAGGGGCAAACGCCGCCCCAACCCGCTCGACCGGTGCCACCAGCTCAGTGAAGACCTCCCGCTGGATCGTTGCCGCCAGCTCTGCGCCGAGCCCGCCACGGGCAACCGCCTCATGGGCGACTACGGCACGGCCGGTTTTGGCGACGGACTCCAGCACCGTTGCCGTATCGAGCGGAGCCAGCCACCGCAGGTCGATGACCTCAGCCTCTACGCCCGAATCGGCCAGGCGGTCGGCGGCCGCCAGCGCGCTGTGCACCATCTTGGAGTACGAGACGACGGTCACATCTGTGCCCGGCCGACGCACCACCGCCCCATCAACGGGGTCGTCGTGCAACGGACCCTTGTCCCAGTACAGGCCGCGGTGCTCCAGGTAGACGACCGGGTTGTCGTTGGCGATCGCCGCTGCCAGGAGCGGCTTGGCATCGCCGGGGAAGGCGGGAGCAACCACCTTGAGGCCGGGAGTGTGGGTGAACCAGGACTCGAGGCTTTGGGAGTGGTGGGCGCCGAATCGGCCGCGGACACCGCCCTGGACCCGCACCGTGAGCGGCACTCGCAGCTGCCCGCCCGACATGAAGTGGAGCTTGGCAGCGTGGTTGACGAGCTGGTCCATGGCAAGCGTTATGAAGTCGACGAACATCACCTCAACGACGGGGCGCAGCCCGGTGAGCGCGGCCCCGGTGACCATTCCCATCACGGTCGCTTCGCTGATGGGGGTGTCACGCACCCGGTGGCGGCCGAACTCGTCGGCGAGACCCTTGGTGGCTCCGAACGGTCCCCCGTATGTCACGTCCTCGCCGATGACGACGACGGCGTCGTCCGCTGCCAGGGACGCTTGCAGCCCGGCATGGATCGCGTCGATGAAGCGCAGCTCGGCAGTCATACGGCGTACACGTCCGTGGTGGCCTCTTCGGGGTCGGGTCCCGGAGCAGCGACCGCGGATTCGGCTGCACTGGCAATGCGGGACCGGGCGGCCGCCTCCGTCGCTGCGATCGTGTCGGCCGCGACGCCGGCTCCTTCCAGCTCGGCACGGAATCTGGCAACCGGATCTCGCACCGTCCACTCCTCGCGCTCGGACAGCTCTCGATAGGCGGCGGGATCACCCTCGTAGTGGCCCCGCAGGCGGTGGGTGAGCACCTCGATGAACATCGGCCCCTCGCCGGCGCGAGCTCGCGCCACCGCGCTGACGGCTGCCCGCCGCACCTCCATCACGTCACCGCCGTCGACGGTGACCGTTGGTATCGAATACACGCTCGCGTAGTCGGTGAGCCGCTCGACGACGGTGTGTGCCGACAGCGGGGAGAATTCGGCGTATCCGTTGTTCTCACAAACGAATACGACCGGCAGCTTCCACAACGCTGCCAGATTCAGGCTCTCGTGCAAGCTGCCCGATTGGCCGGCGCCGTCGCCGAAGAACGCGACGCTGACACGGTTGTCCTGGGTCGTGACGCTCGTCAGCGCCGCTCCGAGCGCCAGCGCCACATTGCCGCCCACCACGCCGGTGGCGGTCACGAATCCCACCTCCGGGGCTGCAATGTGCATCGACCCGCCCTTGCCTTTGCAGTATCCGGAGGCCTTGCCGGCGATTTCGGCCATGAGCCGGTCGACGTCCGCCCCTTTGGCAATGGCATGGGCATGGGATCGGTGATTGCCGAACACGTAGTCGTCGCTACGCAGGGCGCTGCAGACGCCGACGGCCGACCCCTCCGAGCCGATGCCGAGGTGGATAAGGCCCACGACCTGTCCCCGGGCGAAGAGCTCGGACACTTTCTCCTCGAACGCCCGGATCAGCCACATCCGTTCCAGCAGCTCCACGCGGCCTGCGAGGTCGAGCTCGCTCACTGCCCTTCAGTTCCCCCGGCAGATTGGGCTGCAGCCGCGGCCTGACGCAGCGCCTGCGTTTCGTCCTCGTCGACGGTCATCGTGGCAACATCGATCGCCACTTTGTACACGTTGCGCGCATGTTCGGGTGTCACCCATTCATTGAGGACGTCCTCGAGGACCATCGCCGGATCACGCTCCGCCGGGTTGCCGACGCCGCCTCCCCCACCGCTCACCTTGCCGAGGATCTCACCGGTCTTGATCTGGACCATACGATGGGTCCGGGCCGGAGTGACCTCATCTCCACTGCGGATGTACATGTGGGACAGCGGGCCGTCCTCGCCGCCGCCGGCGCCGGGAGGCTGAGTGAGATCGCCGTCCGAGCTGCCGGTGGCAACACCGACATCGCCTCCCATGTTCTGTACCTCCCACAACATTCCAGAGCCACCGCGCCATTTGCCGGCGCCCGACAGGTCGGGCAGGTACTGATAGCGCTCGGCCCGCCACGGGAACCTGATCTCGATCTCCTCGACGCTGCCGCGGCGAATCGAGCCGAGACCGGACATGCCCATGGCGCCTTCGAATCCGTCGTAACCGTAGACGGCGCCGGTGCCGCCGTCGGCGTCCGTGGTTGTCTGCACATACCGCTCGCCGCTGCGGGGGTCCGTGCCGGCGATGTAGTGGCCGCGGCGGCGTCCCCATCCGGCGATGGCCTTGTCCGGCATCGCCTTCGAGAGGGCGTTCACCGTCGCCTCGAGCACCTGAGTCCCCACGTTCACAGGTGATCCTCCGACGGTCGCCGGGTATTGGGCGTTGCACACCGAGCCCTCGGGCGCGACAACTGTGATCGGCCGCATGCTGCCCTCGTTGTGAAACTCCGAATAGACGGGATCGAAGTAGAGGAAGCTGCCGGCGACGGCGCGACTGTAGGTCGATGAATACACACAGTTGACGAACCCGGGCCGCTGGGCGTCGCTCTCGGAGAAATCGAGAATGAGCTCGTCACCCTTGATCGTCGCTGCGCAGCGCACCCACACCAGTTCGTCGAGAACGGTGCCGTCATCATCGGTCGCCGACTCGCCGTAGTAGGTGCCGTCGGGTACTTCGGCCAACTGCGCCCGCACGTTGGTTTCCATACGATCGAGCATCTCCTCGACCGCGTCCTTGACTACCGGCAGGCTGTACTTGTCGAGTAGCGCAACGAGCCGGTTGTCGCACACCTGGAGTGCCGCCATCAAGGCATAGTTGTCGATCTTGACACCGTCGGGCCAGCGCACGTTGTTCCAGATCAGCTCGAGGACATCGGTGCGTTCGACACCCCGGTCGTAGATCTTGGTGGGCGGAATCATGAGCCCCTCGGCGTGGATGTCGTACCCGTTCGGGAAGTACCCACCGGGGAACGCACCACCGGTGTCGAGCATGTGACCGCGAGTGAGGGCCACAAAGACCAGCTCATCGTCGTAGAAGATCGGCCGGAAGAAGCCCCAGTCGGGCAGATGGTTGCAGTAGCCCTTATATGGGTCGTTGCAGATGATGATGTCTCCCGGATGGAGGTCATCTCCGAACTTGTCGAGGATGTACTCGACCGAGAACTGCTGCGACAGGAACATCGACGTCGGCCCCTCAGGCACCGCAATTGTCCGCGCCTGCGCATCCCAAATCCCGGCGGCCATGTCATGGAGCTGGGCGATCAGGTAGTTCTGGGCGGTCCGGTCGATTACGTGGCGCATCTCACGGCCCATGCTCTGGAACGAGTTCCAGATGGTCGAGAGCGTGATCGGGTCAATGGCCGGGGATGTCATCGGGCGCCTCCTGCCTGGTCGCTTCCGGCGTCGTTGCGGGTGAGGTGGTAGCTGCGCTCGTTGTCGACAGTCGCCGTGTAGGTCGCCGGGATCACGACGGTGGTCGTCGGCTCCTCGATGACGGCGGGGCCTGAAATCCGATTGCCAGCCAGTAGCTTGCCCCCGTCGTAGATCGGCGTCGCCACCTTCTCGCCGGCAAACCAGCAGTCGCGCTCAGCCATGACAGCATGCGACGGGTCGGGGCCGCCGTCGGGAATCTGGCGGAGGTCGAACGGTGCTCGCGGGACGGCGGCTCGTAGCCGGAACGTCAGCAGCTCCACGCCCTGCCACGGCATATTGAAGGTGTAAAGATCGTGGTGTTTGGCATGGAAGTTGTCGATCGCCGCCTCAACGGCGTCGTGCATCCGGAGACCTCCCGCATCCCGGAACACGCTGGCCTTCAACTCCGGTTCGGCTGTCTCGAGCAGATCGCCGCCGGGACCGACCGGGACGGCGACCTCTACCTCGTGAAACTGACCGATATACCGTAGATCTGCGGTGCGTACGAAGCTCACGTCGCTCGCCTCATAGCCCATCTGCTCGAAACCGGCGACGGCCTCCTGCTCCATGTCTTCGTACAACGCCTGCACCCGGTCTGGATCCAGGTCGGCGGCACGCGTGATATATGACCGCGCATAGTTGCGCCCGACATCCATGGCGAACATCCCAAAGGCCGAGTAGGTGGCCGCAACCGAAGGCACGATTATGTCCGGAAGGTTCAAAATGTCGGCGATAAACGCCGCATGAACCGGGCCCGCCCCGCCACCCGCCACCAGAGTCAGATCGCGCACATCGATGCCCCGCCTGGTGGAAACCTCGTTGATCTCGTCCGCCATAAAGGAGCTGACGGCGGTCATGATCGCCTGGGCGGCCTCCTCGACCGTCATGTCGAGAGGCTTGGCCACCTTCTCCGTGATCGTGGCGGCGGCAAGTCCGGCATCGAGAGGGAAGTCACCGCCCAGGAAGAAGTCCGGGTCGATATATCCAAGAACAACATCAGCATCCGTCACCGTTGGATCCTCACCGCCCCGGCCGTAGCAGGCCGGTCCGGGCTCACTGCCGGCAGAATGCGGGCCCACCCGCAACAGTCCGAGCGAGTCCACCCACGCAATGGAGCCTCCGCCGGCACCGGCCGACATGATGTCCACCATCTTGATGGCGACGCGCTCGTCCTGGACCCAGCCCTCGGTCGTCGTCGGGATCTCACCGTTCATGACGACGCCGATATCGATCGAGGTGCCGCCCATGTCAAAGCTGAGGAGGTTGCCGTGGCCGTTTCTCGAGCCGAGGTGCACCGCCGCCGCCGGGGCCGCCGCCGGCCCCGAGCCGATCAGATAGACCGCCCGCGGAATGCAGTTCTCGACGGTCTCGACGAGGCCGTCGGAGAGCATCAGAAGCAGGCTTCCCCCGAACCCGTTCTCGGCAAGGCGCTTCTCGAGCGCGAGCAGGTACCTCTTGACCGCCGGCCCCGTATAGGCGGACACCGCCGTTGTGGAGAACCGTTCCCACTCTCGCCAGACCGGGAGGATCTCAGCAGACGTGGTCACATAGACATCCTCGCCGAGAACCTCCTTTGCGATCTCGGCAGCGCGCAGCTCATGGCTTGGATTGGCGTACGAGTGGAGGAAGCCGATCGCCACCGACTCGACGCCTTTCTCCTTGAGCCGTTCGGCAGACTCCCTCACGTCGTCCTCGTTGAGCGGGGTGATTACTTCGCCCGTGTAGACGACTCGTTCCTCGGCGACGGCTCTGAGGTGCCGTGGAATCAGAGGCTTGTACGGAGGTACAAAGACGTTGTACATGGAGGTCCGCACGTTCTTGTGCCCCCGGCGAATCTCGAGCATGTCACGAAAGTGTTTGGTCGTGATCATGCCCGTGAGGGCGCCGTCCTCATTGATGAGGGTGTTGGTCGCCAGCGTCGTGCCGTGAATCAGCAGCTCGACGCGGCCGAGAAACTCATCGAGAGTGTGCTCATAGTGGGCGGCGGCTTTGGAAACCGCGTCGATGAGCCCCAGAGAAGGGTCCGCAGGCGTGGTCGGCGCCTTGAACTGGCGAAGATCGCCACTGTCCTCATCCAGGACGAGGCAGTCGGTGAAAGTGCCTCCAACATCAACCGTGACTCGATACATGACCCTCCCAAGTCGACTCGTAAACCAAACGGCGGTCCGAAGCGATCATAGTGAGACGCCTCTCCCGACTGACTAGGACGCGACACCGACCTGATCGAGGAGGGGGCCGATCTCCACCGCTTTGCCATTCTGGGCAGAGGACTCCAACGCGGCCCGGACGATTGCCAGCGCGCGAATTGCCGCGTCGATACCCACTTCGACTTCAGCCTCGCCGCGGATGGCGAGGGCGAACTCGTCGAGCTGTTCACGGAACATGTCGGTTGCCGGGAGCTCGACCGGCCTGCGGGTCATGTCGCCATACCCCTGAGATACGAGCGTGCTCCACTCGTCGGCCTGGTGCGACTCGTCCCAATGCGTGAAGTCGAGATCGTACATCAGGTTGGCCTTCGTCCCCTGGGCGCGCATCTGGTAGATGCCGGGCGACGCCCAGCCACAGCCGATGTAACCAAGGGAGCCGGACTCGAATTCGAGGATGGCCATCACGGCGTCGGGTACCTCCGACTTCGTGTACAGCCGGCGGGCATGGGCACTCACCTGGGCGACCGGACCGAGAAGGTACTGCAGGTTGTCAGCGTGGTGAACCCCGAGCTGGATGAAGGTGCCCCCCGGGCTCTTGTCTGCATACCAGCGCCACGTGTCGGTCGTGAGTTCCAGACCGCGCTCGTTGGAGAAGTTCGCTTCTACGAGAGAGACATCACCGAGCGTGCCGTCATCGATCCACTGCTTCATCACTCGGGAGCCGGAAAGGCGGCGGGCGCTGTGGCCGACGGCGAAGATGCCCCCGGAGCGCTCCACTGCGTTGCGAATGTCGATGGCGTGTTCGAGCGTGTGCGCAATCGGCTTGTCGGTGTAGACAGCTTTGCCGGCCTCGAGCGAGGCCACGATCAGGTCACGATGGGTGTCGTTGGGGGTTGTGATGAGAACGCCTTCGACCTCGTCGTCGCTGAGAAGCTCCTCGAGCGTCGCCGCCGCCTTGGGCACGCCGAACTCCTCCTGATAGGCCGCCCGCTTCTCCGCGGAACGGCTGAAGCACGAGGCCAGCTCGATAACGTCGCCTCGCTGGGCGCCCCGGCCCAGCACTCTCGCCCAACGTCCCAGGCCGATCGGGGCCAGGCGGACTTTGTCACTCATGCTCGAACTCCTTCATAACGTCGGTGTCGGTCTCCTCGATGTTCTCGCGGAGGTCGGCGTGCGGAAAAAAACAGACCAATTCCATGTCGACCCCCGGCTCGGGGATGGTGGCGTGGGCGGCGCCTTGGGGAACATGCACCGTATCGCCGGGGCCGACCGGGTGGAATGTGCCGTCGATGTAGACGGCTCCCGTGCCCGATCGTACGTAGATGACTTCCTCACTCCGGGGGTGGCGGTGGGCCCGGCGGTCGGAGGTTCGATGCAGCCGGGTGATCCGAAGGCTCGACGCCGCCGGAACAGCTCGCAGCGGATCCCCCGCGCTGCGTCCGGGCAGATCGATGAACTCGACATCACGATGCGGCGTGACGGTCATGTGCGCAGCTCGAAGATCGCCTCGACCTGCCGCACGATGTCGGCCGCGACGATGCCGGCGAAGTCGCCGGCCGTTTGCGAATCCGCCCAGCCGGGCTCGCCGTACCAGCCATCCGGGTCGATCTCGGTCACGTCGGTAATGAAGCCGTAGACCTCTCGGCTGCGCCGCATGGCATCCATCGCCGCCGCCTTCTCGGGGCGGGTGCTGTCGCCGGCGCGCTCATTGTGGACCAGGTCCGGGTCGTAGGCCAGCACAGCTAGCGCCTCCAGCCCGCCGCCGTGGGTCAGCTCACCGCCCTGGCCGGCGTACAACCGCTGGGCGGTGTAGCAGGCGTGAGCGGCGACCACCTGTACTTGGTCGTGGCGGTGTTGCACTTCGGTGGCGACCGCGTCCATCGCCGCGATGTTCCCTTCATGCCAGTTGACGAGGACAAAACGCTCGGCGCCCATGGCCACCAGCTCTTCGCAGACGTCGGTGAGCAGCGCCTCGAACGTCGCCCGGCGCAAGCTGACGGTGCCCGGGTGGCCGGCGTGGATCGGGGTGATGCCATAGGGCCCAAACGGCACCAGCATGCCCTCGAGCCCGGCGGCGACTTCCCCCGCCACGAGCCGGGCCGCTATCGAGTCGGTCCCGGTGGGGAGGTGGGGACCGTGCTGCTCGACGCTGCCGAACGGCAGCACAACGGTTGCAGACTCTCCCAACGCGGCGGCGACCTCCGGCGAGGTGAGGTGATAGAACGAACGGGTCATTGAGCTTCCTCCGGCAGTGGGACGGGATTGCGCGGTTCCTCTCCGGCCACGATGCGCTTGGCTTCTTCGGCCGTCTTGACACGCAGCGAGCGCTCGGACTCCTCGGTGTACCAGGCGACGTGCGGCGTGAGGATCACCCGATCCCGCACCGGCTCGAAAACGGCCACATCGGGGGGCTCCGGGTTGAACACGTCGAGGGCGGCGATGGCGGGGCGCCCGGCGGCGAGGCCTTCGACCAGCGCCGCGGTATCGATGAGCGAGCCCCGCGAGGTGTTGACCAGGATGCTGCCCGGCTGCAACACGGCGATTTCGGCTGCACCGAGCAGCGGCGTCCCGTCGGCATTGGCCGGGGCGTGCAGGCTGATCACATCGGCGGCGAGCACGGCGGCCTGCGAGGCGGCCGTGATACCCGGCTCGTCGATGGTCACGAATTCGTCGTGGGCAAGCGTGCGCTCGAAGCCGAGGTCGCGGAGATGGCACGCCACTGCCCGCCCGATGCGGCCGAAGCCGACTACTCCGGCAGTCATCGCCTCCGGCAGATGGAGGGGGCGAATCGATTGGAAGCCCCAGGAGCCGTCCTTGACTGCGATATCGAGCTGGGGGATGCGGCGCATGGCGGCGAGTGCCAGCGCCACGGCATGGAGGGCCACCGCCTCGGTTCCGTAGTCGGGGACGAAGGCGACGGCAATCCCGTTCTGGGCGGCCGCGGCCACATCGACGTTGTCGTATCCGACGCCGTACCGCACGATCCCCCGGCAGGTCAGCTGTTCGATGACTGCGGCGTCGAACCGGGGCCGGGGCCCGGCGAGGATCACATCGGCGCCGGAAGCCGCGGCGAGGAGCCCGTCACGACTCTCCCCTGTATCGCGCACCACATCGGCCTCGCCGACGCCGAGGACTTCCCTCTCGGTCTCGACGTCGGGCCAGCGGGCGCCGATTATCGCTACGCGCATGGCAGGGTCGAACCTCCTCTTCTCCGTGGCTCCGGCAACGGTCACGCCAGATTAGGGCGTTGCCACAGCAGGCCTGCAATCGATTGCGGGGCCGCGCTCGTCAAAGGTGGGTCGACCGCGAGGTGTGCAGGATGCAAGAGGTGAGGTGCCCCTCCCCGACGTCTTCGAGCTCGACCGGGTCCACCTCGGTGAACTGGATCCTCAACTCCGCTCCCGAAGCACTCAGCGCCAGCAGAGCACCCTGCATCGGTGCGCTCACCTCCGGCCCTTCAAGCAGCGCCTTCGCCTCGGCAGCGGCATCCGAGTCGCGGAACCTGACCGCGGCATCGAACTCCGAAGCTCGCTCCACGCCGCTCAGCTCGTCGAGCGTCGTCGAGTTGTCAGCCAACCACGCCACCGCATCGTCCACCTCCCAGCCACACTGCGGGATGGCTGCCGGACACCGGGTATGGAAGCGGCAGCCCTGTGGAGGACGGGCCGGGTCGGGCACCGTCCCTTCGAGACCACGCATCTCTGCCTCCTCATCACCCTCGAGGAGGTCCGGGTTGGCTGCCAGCAGCGCTTCGGTGTAGGGATGACGCGGCGCCGCAAACAGCTCGGAGGCGGTGGCTCGCTCCATCACCTCGCCCAGATACATCACCACGATGTCGTCGCTCATCAACCGCACCACGCCGAGATCGTGGGTAATGAACAGATAGGTGAGCCCCCGTTCCTGCTGCAGCTCGTGGAGCAGGTTGAGGATCTGCGACTGCACCGACACGTCGAGGGCGCTCGTGGGCTCGTCGAGGACGATGAACTCCGGCTCGAGGGCCAGGGCCCGGGCGATGGAGATGCGCTGCCGCTGACCCCCGGAGAACTCATGGGGGTAGCGATAGAGATGCTGCCGACCCATTCCGACGCTCTGCAGCAGATCGACCACCCGATCCGTCAGCTCCGGACCGGAGGCTTCCTTGTAGACCTTGAGAGGACGGCCGACGATGTCCTTCACAAGCTGACGGGGGTTGAGCGAGCTGAAAGCGTCCTGGAACACGAACTGGCAATTGCGCCGGTAGCTGCGCCAGGAGTCACCCTTCATTCGGTCGATGCGATGCGCCAGGTCGATAGCTTCGATCCGGGCCTGGTGTTGCAGTGTCCGCTCCGCCTCCGGCACGGCGTCCATCTCGTCGAGGAACAGGCGATCGGATTCCGCCAACCGGAAGTAGATGCCGCCGTCGGTGGCATCCGTGAGACCGGCGATGCAGCGCCCCAGCGTGGTCTTGCCGCAGCCGCTTTCGCCGACCAGCCCCAACGTCTCCCCGCGGGGAATCTCGAAGCTGACCCCGTCGACGGCTCGAACGTGACCCACCACTTTCTGCAGGACACCCTCCCGGATTGGGAAGTACTTCCTCACTCCCCGCACGGTGATGACCGGGGCACTATCCACACCGGGCTCCGGAGCGAGCGGCTCATCGCGCACGGCCGTCATGCGGGGCTCCGATCGAGCCGGGGAATATCCGCGGCGGCAACTCCCAGCTCCTCCGGCGATACGTAACCATGGCAGGCAACGGAGCGGCCGATCCCGTGGCCGTCGAGGACCGGATCGATCCGTCTGCAGATCTCGGTGGCGTACTCACACCTGGTGTGGAAGCGGCAGCTCGCCGGGGGGCTGATCAGCTCGGGGACATTGCCCTCAATGGCAGCGAGTTTTCCACGCTCATGAGCGAACGAGGGTACCGCCGCCAGCAGGCCCCGGGTGTACGGGTGGCGGGGCTCGTGGAAGATCTCGTTGGTGGTGCCGATCTCGGCGATGCGTCCGGCGTACATCACCGCGATGCGGTCGCAGATCCGCCGCACCAGGGAGAGGTCGTGGCTGATATACAGCACCGAGGTCTGGTGGGCGTGCTGGAGTTCGCGGATCAGTTCGAGGATGCGTGCCTGGATCGTGACGTCGAGCGCGGTCGTCGGCTCGTCGGCGATAAGCAGGTCGGGGTTGCAGGCCAGCGCCTGGGCGATCATCACCCGCTGTTTCATCCCCCCCGACAGCTCGTGCGGGTAACTCGCCATGATCTTGCGTGGGTTGGGGATCTGCGTCTCAGCCAGGGCCTCGCCGACCAGGTCGTCGACCCGCTTGCGCAGCCGGCGGGCTTGCGAACGTAGCGGCGGGAACTTCATCGCCACCCATTCGAGCTTGCCGGACCGCTGCCCAGCGGCGCGGCGGATGACGGATGGCGGATTGCCGTTCCACTCCGCCAGCAGATCGTCGCTGCGGTGCTGGTAGAAGACCTCGGCAACTTGCTCCCGAATCGCTAGTGCCGGGTTGAGCGCCTTGCCGGGATCCTGGAAGATCATCGCAATGCGGTTGCCGCGGATGTCCAGTATGTCGGAGGTGGGGACCGATAGCAGATCGACCGGATCGCTGCCGTTGGCCCGGGCCTCTTTGGACCAGAACTTGATGCTGCCGCCGGCGTACTTACCGGGCGGCGTCGGGATGAGCCGGAGGAACGACCGCGCCGTCACGCTCTTGCCGCAACCGGTCTCCCCGACCAGGCCGACCGTCTCTCCATCGGCGATGTCGAAAGAGACACCGTCGACCGCGTGGAGCACGCCCGCCTTCGTCTCGAAGTGCACTTTCAGGTCCTCGACCGACGCCACCAGCGCAGTGGTCCTGTCGGCGGCCGGTAACTGCGCCGCGGCCGTCATCGACCCCCCGTCCGTGGGTCGAGCACGTCGCGCAGGCCGTCGCCGAGCAGGTTGAATGCCAGCGCCCAGAGGAACACCATCGCCCCCGGGATCGTCGAAGCCCACCAGCGGCCGGACGAGATCCCGGCCTGGCCCTCGCTGACCAGCACGCCCCATTCGGCGAGCCCCGCTTCGGCGAGGCCGATGAAGCTGAGGGTGGCCCCCACCAGCACGATGCCGCCCATGTCGAGCGTGGCCTGCACCACCACCGGGGTCACCGAGTTGGGCAGGACGTCCTTGCGGTAGATATTGAACTTGGAGTCGCCGACGACCCGCGCCGAATCGACGTAGTCGTTTTGCTTCACATGGATTATCTGCCCGCGGATGATGCGGGCGTACTTCACCCAGAAGACGACGCTGAGGGCGAAGATGATGTTGGCGAATGAAGGTCCCAACACGGCGGCAATTGCCAGGGCGAAGATCAGCTCGGGAATGGCGAGCAGCACGTCGACGATGCGCATGATGATCTCATCGACCCGGCCGCCGACGAAGCCGGCGATGCTACCCATAGCGGTGCCGAAGACCACCGTGAAACCAACCACGATCATGGACATGCGCAGCGAGGTACGAGCGCCCCAGACAACGCCGTAGAACACGTCACCGCCGGTCGAAGTCGTGCCGAAGATGTGACCCGGCGTGCCCGGGGGTTCGTTGATAGCGCCCCAGTCGCGCGGCATCTGATAGGCGTCGGGGGTGTTGGGCTCGGTGAGGACCGGGGCCAGCGCCGCCATCGTGATCAAACCCACGATGATGATCAGCCCCAGAAAGGTGGTCGGGTTGCGCAGCACTTCGCGCGACAGCTCCCCGGCGCGGCGCAGCCGAACCGCCAAGGGCCCGGAGACGGCCGGCGCCAGGGTGGTCCCGGGAGCAGTGCTGTCGACCATCGCTCAGCCTCCTAACACGACACGGCGGTCGAGGTAGGCGTAGAGGACATCGACGATGAGGTTCACGATCAGGAACAGAATGCTGGTGAAGAGGACGTAGGCCATGATTGTGGCCTGATCGCCGCGCAGCACCGCATCGGCCATCCACCGCCCCAGACCCGGCCAGATGAAGATGATCTCGACCACCACCGAGCCCTGCAGCAAGAAGCCGAACCCGAGCCCGATAACGGTGACCGTCGGAATCAGGGCGTTACGGCGGGCGTGGCGCCGCAGCACCAAGCGCTCCGGCAGGCCCTTGGCCCGGGCGGCGTCAACGTAGTCCTCGTTGAGTTCCTCGGCCAACGAGGACCGCATCATGCGGGTGATGATCGCGGTGGCGCCGTAGCCGAGCGTTAGCGCCGGCAGCGTCAGGTGCCAGACGGCGTCACGAAACGCGGTCCAGCTCCCTGCCAGGATCGCGTCCAGGGTGTACACCCCAGTTGGGTGCGCGATCGAGGCGAAGATCGTGGCGTCCGATCTGCCGACAGGAAACCAGCCGAGGTATACCCAGAAGATGATCAGCATCACTATGGCGAACCAGAAGATCGGGGTGGCCGCCCCGCTGATGGCGAAGATCCGGGTGAGGTGATCCGGGAGGCGGTTCCGTCTTGCTCCCGCGAAAGTGCCCAGGGCTATCCCCATCGACACCGCAACGATCGCCGCGGCGACCGAAAGCTCCAGCGTCGCCGCCAAGCGTTTCGGGAGCACGTCCATGACCGGCGCCGCCGAGACCCCGGAGAAGCCCAGGTCGCCCCGGAACACCCCTGCCACCCACCGGACGTACTGCTCGGGAAGCGAGTCTAAAGATAAAAGAAAAGTTCATTAAATCAGGAGCTTCAGAGGTAAAGCTTGAGAAAACAGTTATACCTATGGAAAGGCTAAGAGCTGAAGGTATATCCAGGCTCAACAGTCTCGATGAAAAGCTCAGAAAGTGGGGTGAGACTTCGGGGACTGCGCTATCAGACGGTATATTAAAGAAGCTGCAATATCTGGAGGACAATCTCAATACGGAAGAGGGCGAACTTCAGGCTGGGCCGCGGCCACAGCGGGTTCATCTGGAAGTTCTGCACCCAACTGCGATGCGCCATCAGAGCTCGCTCGTTGCCCGGGATGATCCACACTGGATCTTCGTAGAGGATGCGAGCCACCTCTTGATAGTTGGCAACGCGCTCTGCCGTGTCGATGGACACCGCGGCCTCGTCGATCAACTGGGCGATCCGGTCGGCATCCTGATATCCGTTGGCGAACTTGTGCACCGAGCCCCACTCACCGTCCGGGTGGACGTAGGCCGCGAACAGCGCCGCCGGATCGGCGAACGGATCGGCGTTCTTGATCCACATCGGGTACTCGAACGGGGTCGTGCCGTGAGCATCGTCGAACTGCACCTCGACCACTGCCAGCACGTCGATCTGGAAGGCCGGGTTGAGGCCCTCGATCGAGTCCTTCAACACGAGCCCGGCGGTCTCGAAGATGCCGCCCTCCTCGACCAGCACGGTGGCGCGGAAGCCCGTGTCCCACCAGCCCGTCTCGCGGAACAACTGCTCCGCAAGCGCCAGATCGGTCTCGAACTGTGGCAGCGACTCGTCGTAGCCGAGCATGCCCTGCGGCAGGTAGTGCGGGATCGGACCGCCGAGGCCCTGCAGCGCAGCCGAGAAGTTGTCGTAGCTGAATGCGAAGTTGAATGCCCTTCGCACCCGCGGGTCGTGGAAGAAGTCGGCCGGAACGGTATCGGTGTCCGGCAACGCGTCTGCCTGGATATCGAGGTTCAACCCGACATGGACCGGCTCGAGCAGCCAGCCTTCTTGGAAGATGGAAACGCCATCGGCGTCCTCCAGGTCGGCGATGAAGGTTGGATCGGTTTCGATCGAGTCGAAGTCACCGGCCCGCAATCCGAGCACCCGCACGTCGGAGTCCGGCACCTGCTGGATCCGTACGTTGAGCTTGGCAGCCTCGCCCCAGTAGCCATCGAACACCGCAAGCTCGATGGTCTCGCCCCGGTTCCACGCGGTCAATTCGTAGGGGCCGGAGCCCACTGCGTTGCCTGTTAGGAAATCGTTGGGCTGGCCGGCGACAACACCGCCGTTTGCCTCCACAGCGTCTTGGCTAACGATCGAGGCGACCGCAGCCGTAACAACCGAGTTGAGGAACGCTGCATTGCGTTCCTTCAGCGTTACGACGAAGTTGTTGCCGTCGACGCTCGTGCTCGCGACGAGGTCGGCGACCACACTGGAGTTACCCTCCGGCAGGTCCATGGTCAGCACGCGGTCCCAGTTGAACTTGACGACGTCGGCCGTCAGCGAGCTGCCGTCGTGAAACACCACGCCGTCGCGGATCGGGAACGTGTAGGTGAGCCCGTCGGCCGAGATCAGCCCGTTGGCCGCAGTCGGCACCTCGCTGGAAAGACCGGGGATCAGGTCAGGGCCGCCGGGGCCGATCTCAACCAACCGATCGTACACCTGGAGGATCACCGTTTCGCCGGCCTCACCGGCCGCGACTCCTGCCGGGTCGAGGCTAAGGGGCTCGTCGTCGGCGGCGTGAACATACAGTCCGGCGTTCTTGACGTCATCTCCCGAGGGCGCCGTCGTCGGTGGTGTCGTCGGCGCCGCGGTGTCGGAGCCGCCCGCGGTCGTGTCCGATCCAGCTGCCGTAGTCGTCGGCGCTGCCGGGGTGGTGGTATCTGCCGGGTCGTCGCTCGAGCAGGCGGCCATCACCAGCGATATCGCCATCGCGATCAGCGCCAACCGGCGCATAAATCGATGGTCCGAGATTCTCATTTGCTCCTCCATGCTGCATTGCCTCTGCAACCTGTCGTCATCATGACAACCATGCAATCGATTGCAGTAATCACGAGAACATAGGCGAGCGTGACTTTTGCTGTCAACAGAGTCTGAGCGCGATCGGATCTGATCGTGGCGACAATCCGCAAAAACGGGGAGTCACCAGACTCCTTTGGCCAACACCTGCGAGACGTACGACAGCCGGTTTGGTAGACCGATCTCGTCTAGTTGTGGTGACCGCGTGAACTCACGCGGTGGGTGCCCACGTTCAGGTGTCGTCGGGATCGACCCAGACAGTTTCGCTCGGGGTCGGAACCCACAGCTCGATGAAGGTGAACTCCTCGGTTCCGGTGTTCTCGAACCAGTGGACTTCGTTCTCCTCGATCAGCGCCACGTCCCCGGCGGCCAGTTCGATCACCTTCTCATCGGCGTGCAGAGTCCCGCTGCCATCGAGCACGAAGAAGAAGTGCTTGGCGTCCAAGTGGTAGTGGGCGGCCGCAGTGTCACCGGGGTGATAGGTGATCCGATCGGCCTTGATGTCGCGGAGACCGAAAATGTCCGGGGTGATGAGATCAATCCGATCGCGGGTGTCTCTGGTTGATCGCAGTCGGGGCAGATCCGCCGCCGCTATCGCCTTCACCATTTCGGTTCATCCTTTCTGAGCATGGCCGTCAATCTACCGGCCGCGCACCGAAGGTGCTCGGATACGTGCCGGCTGTCGGGCGCGTGGACGAATGAGGCCAAAAGGCCCGAGACGGCGCCGGCAAGGGCCGATACGATCAGGGGCACGCTTAGACCCAGAAGGAGTTCCGATGCCACAAGCCGCGACGGAAGGGACCATCCCCTCGACAATGGATGCGCTGGCTCTTCTCGGACCGAACGAGTTCGAGGTGCAGACGACGGCCGTACCGCCGGTGGGCCCTCAGGAAGTCCTGTGTGAGGTTCACTCGGTCGCTATCTGCGGCACCGACAAGGAGATCATCTCGGGGAACTTCCTCAAGAAGGGCTGGCCGCGGGGATACCCGTACACGCCGGGTCACGAGTGGTCGGGCACCGTCGTCGCCCTCGGCGAGGGATCGGCCGAGCTCGGGTTTCAACCGGGCGATCGGGTCGCCGGGACGGCTCATGCTGGGTGCGGCTACTGCCGGCAATGTGCGATCGGCCGCTACAACCTGTGCGACAACTACGGCAACGAGGACGTCGGGCACCGTCACTACGGCCACTACTCCACCGGGGCAATGCGTCAGTACCACCCCAGCTCGATCAAGAGTGTCTTCAAGATTCCCGACTCGATGACCCTCGAGCAGGCGGCGCTCGTGGATGCCAGCTCGATCGCCCTCCATGCGGTGAAGCGGGCCGGTGCCCGGGCCGGAGAGACCGCCGCCATCATCGGCCCCGGGGCGCAGGGCTTGCTGGCCGGCCAGCTCGCCCAACTGATGGGAGCGGCGCGGGTGATCATGGTGGGGCGGGGGGAACGCCTCAAGACCGCGACCGCGCTCGGCTTCGAGGTCGTCGACAACTCCAACACCGATGGGCCCGAGGCCGTGCGGGAGCTCACCGAGGGAAAGGGAGCCCACTTCACCGTCGACACCGCGGCCCGCGGCAACACGCCGGCCGACGCGGTCTCGATGACCAGGAAGGGCGGCCGGGTGGCGTTGATCGGAGTGCCCCTCGAACCATGCGTCCTGCCCTTGCAGAGAATCGTGTTCGAGGAGATGGACCTGTTCGGCGTGCGCGCCAACCCCGGGACCTGCGTCGAGGTCATCCCGCTCATCGCAGAAGGCAAGCTCGACGTTGACATCGTCACGACCCATACCTTCGGTATTCAGGATTTCGCCACGGCGTATGACACCTTCACGCAACGCCTCGATGGTGCGCTCAAGGTCCTGATCCAGCCCAACACCCAGTGAGGGTCCGGGCACCGATCGGAAAGCGGGGAGACGTCTGATGTTCAGGACGAGCATGGCCATCTCCCCCACTCCGGCCGACTTCGCCGCCTTGCTCTTTGCCGGGGAGTGGCCGGCGGCAATCGAGGCCGCGGTCGACCTGGGATATGACGCCATCGAAGTCAGCGTGCGCGATCCGGCCGATCCCGCCGTGGTCGCATGTGACGAGGGCCTGCGGCAATCCGGGCTCCAACTCTCGGCGATCGCTACCGGCCAGTCGTTCTACTCCGACGGCTGGTCGCCGACGTCGGATGATCCCGACATCCGGAGCCGGCTCGCGGAGCGCATGTGCCGCATCATCGATCTGGCGACTCCCTGGGAGGCGATGGTCGTGATCGGCGGCGTGCGGGGCACCTTGACCGGAACCGACGTGGAGCAGGCCGACCAGTACCGGCGAGCCGTGGATGCAGTTCGCAGCTACGGCGAGTACGCGGCTATGCAGGGGATCTCACTCGTCATCGAGCCGATCAACCGCTACGAGACGAACTACATCAACACGGTCCAGGATGCGCTCCAGTTCATCAGCGACGTGGACCTCGACAACCTCGGAGTCCTCCCCGATACGTTTCACATGAACATCGAGGAGGCGGATCTGGCCGAATCATTACGGGCGGCCGGCGACCGCGTCCATCACGTGCAGTTCACCGACAGCAACCGACTGGCGGCGGGGCAGGGACACATCGACTTCC
>CAMYIJ010000048.1 GCA_947258375.1 uncultured Acidimicrobiaceae bacterium | reverse complement strand
CGCCCAAGAACTGGACGCGATCTGTAGGGTCGGGGCAAGGTCTCGGAGATGAACTCAGGGAATGGTGGATGGAGGACCAATGAGAACTCGGATTTCTCTTGCTCTTGCGCTTGTGTTGCTGCTGGCAGTCGCGACACCGGTGCAGGCCAAGGAGCGGCCTGAGCCGCTGGACGCAAGGCAGGGACTCGAGGTGGGGCGCGCGGCGGCGACCAACGGCCTCAATGGTATCTACGTGTCGCCGTACGACGGGAACGTCCATGTCGCCAGCGTCGGCGGCGATGAGATCACCGTGCACGATCCGAACTCGGGCCGGTTGCTCGATCGCATCGGGCCGGAGCGCGGAGTCAACGGTCCCGACGACCTGTTCATCACCGACGATGGCACGATCTACTGGACCGAGATCCTCACCGGCTTCGTCGGAATGCTGAAGCCCGACGGCACGCACCAGCGCCAGTTGGTAGGGCCAGGGGTGAACCCGATCACCATGTCCGACGACGGCCGCTTGTTCGTTGGTCGTTTGTTCCTTGGTCAAGGCCTCTACGAACTCGACCCGACTCTTCAAGATCCGCCGATCGCAATCAACGGGGCCCTGACCCTGAACTCCTTCGACTTCGGTCCCGATGGCTACCTCTACGCGCCGTCGTTCTTCACGGGCGACGTGCTGAAGATCGATGTCGACTCCGCAATCCCGGTCGAATCTGAAGTCGTGACGAACGTCGGTGGCGTCTCGTCGGCGGTGAAGTTCAACTCGCTGGGTGAGGCGTTTGCCGTGAGAATCGGCGACGGCATCGTCCTGAAGCTCGACTTCTCTGGCGCCAACGCACACGAGGTCGTGCTCGACGTCGAGGGCACAATCGACAATATCGCCTTCAGCACCGACGACGTCATGTACGTTGCAGTGGGAGCGGACAACGAGATCATCCGAATCGCCCCCAACGGTCACACGAGGACCATCACCCGCTCTGGACTCGGACTGCCCGGTGACGTCGCCGTCTCATCGGACGGAACGGTGTGGGTGACCGAACTCTTCGCCCTGCGCGGCTACACGCGCGGCAAGACGCCTACGACGTCGTTCTACGACCGCTTCTCGCCACCAGGCGCAGGGTTCGCAGGTGCAACATCCGCCGTTGCCGACGGCGACAACCTGATTCTCACCAGCGGTTTCACCAATACCCTGCAGGTGATCAATCCGTCGACAGGCGCAGTGTCGTTGGATATCCGGACCCTCGCCGGCGTCACCAACGCCATCCGACACGACGGCGACATCGTCGCAACGCAGCTCGGGCTCGGAAATGTGGTGAACGCCGAGAATCCGGCTGAGGTCCTCCTCGACGGGCTCTTTGTGCCGCTTGGCCTGGCGTCAGACGGCGAAACCCTCTACGTCGGCGACTGGGCGTCCGGCATCGTGTGGGCCGTCGACGACACCGGAGGTACGGTGCTGGCATCCGGTCTGGTCTTCCCCGAGGGTATGACCGTCGACGGCGATCGTCTCCTGGTCGTCGAAACCGGGCGCCAGCAGGTGACGGCGATCGATCTGACGACCGGTGACATGTCACCCGTGATCGTCGGCCTCGACTACTCCGACCGCATCCCAGAGGGGTTCTTCCCCTTCGGAATCATGTCCGGTGTCGCCGTCGGCGAGCGGTCGATATACGTGTCGGACGACGGAGTGAACAAGGTCTACGAATTCCGCAGGCGCCGCTGAACACGGCTCGTTCTTCGTGACCACCTCGGGCGCCCTTCACCGGGCGCCCGAGGAATCGAATTGGCGCCGGATCAGAAAGGTCTGGTCCGCATGTCGCTATTCGAGAATGTCGGCCAGGCGGAGCCCCGTCGCCAGCCCGTCGATAACCTCACGGTCGCCGAGAGGTTCTGGCAGGTCGACGGTGACAGGTTGCTCGGGGTTTCCGGGACAGGTCTGCATCAGTCCCGGGGGGCGTCGAGCGGCAAATGCGATCAGCACCTGCTTGTCTGTCATGACCACTTCGGGGCCCAGCAGCCGGTCGCCCATGGCTCGTCCACTGGCGCAGTCCAACTCCGAAGCCAGCACGGTGATTGACGTGGTCTCGGGGCGCAACTCCTGCCCATCGGGGTCGATCCGCCACTCGACGGCGCCCAGGTGGTCCGGCAGCGTGACGTGCAAACGGCAAGGGCCACCGGAGGATGCTCCATCCCACCGCCAGGAACCGTCCTGCAACTCGAAGTGCATGAATGAAATGCCCCGGGTCGCCGGCTCATGGTGAACGATCAGCGTCGTCCGTTCAGCTACCTGCAATACGCGCCACCCGTCTTGCGGCCAGTGCTGACCCTCCTCGTCGCCGAGGAAATCCTGCATTTCGTCCTCGAGGCCCGGTAGTTCGACATCATCGACGGGCGGTACGTCCTCCAGCGCAGAGGCGGGGAATGAAGGGCCGGCCCGGCAGCCAACGATGACGTCCGGAGGCAAGCCGCCGTCGACACCGGGCATGACGATCACCCGGAGATCGCCATCCGACGCTGTCGGCGATTCGGGTTCGCCCTCTGCGGGCCATGACCTCACGACGACCGCGTCGAGGGACGCCGATTCTTTCAACGCCACCTCGAAGCCGTGCGTCGTCAGTATGTCGGAGCACTGCAACCCCTGAGGCACGATGTTATCGCCGACCGCAATCCCCAGCTCGAGCTCCGGTGGTGGCCCCAGTACCGACACGTACACCTCCGGGCGGCACCCGCCGCCGTTGACTGCGATGTGCAGCACGTCGGGCATTGAATCGCCCATCACGACCGCAACGACTCCTTCTTCACGGATAGGACCTTCGGCCAGGGCCGGGGCGACGCCGAGCCAGCTCAGGTCGGTGATCACATCGAACGGGTCGTCGACCAGGAACGGGCCGTAATCCACATCAGCTGTCGTGGACGGATTCTCGCCGGGACCGGCCGCGGTACAGGCTGCCAGGAACAAGACCGTGATGCCCAGTGCCCAGGTGATTGGAGTCTTCACGTGCCCCCTTCATCGCTGAGGATACGAAAGCACCGCCCGCCTCACAAGGTTCCGTCTGTGATGCGACGAGCGAGATCATCCGCTGCCCGAAGTGCACTCTGCGCATGTCCGTAGACCCCGACATCACCCGGCGGCGACGGCCTCTACCAACAGCTCGTGGATCCAGGTTTCGCCGATCAGCTCGGGGTGGAAAGAAGTTGCCAGAATGTTGCCCTGGCGAACCACTACCGGGCGGTCCTCTCCGTTGGCCGGGTCGACGACCGAAGCCAGCACTTCGACCGCAGCACCCGTCTTGTGGATCCATGGCGCCCGAATGAACACCGCGTGGACGGGCTCATCCCGACCGGCGATCGCGAGATCCGCCTCGAAGGACTCGACCTGGCGCCCGAAGGCATTTCGTTCGACAACAACGTCGAGCACCGCCAACTGGGGCTGATCGGGCCCGGTGGTGCCGCTGGCGAGGAAGATCATCCCGGCGCAGGTGCCGAGGATCGGCATGCCTTCGGCGACCCGTCGCCTGATCGGATCGATCAGACCGTAGAGGTCGGCGAGCTTGCCGATCGTCGTCGACTCGCCGCCGGGGATGATGAGAGCGTCGACGGCGGCCAGCTCCTCGGGCGTGCGAACCTCAACCCCCTGGACACCGAGAGAAGCCAGCATCGCCAGATGCTCGCGGAAGTCACCCTGCAGGGCGAGGGCGCCAACCTTCATGGGCTGCCCACTACAGACCGCGGTCCTGCATCCGATCGGCCGGAGCCAGCGTGTCGATGTTGATCCCGACCATCGCTTCACCCAGGCCGGCGGACACCTTGGCCACCTTGGCGGCGTCCTGATAGAACGTCGTCGCCTCGACGATGGCCCGGGCCCGCTCCGAAGGATCGCCCGACTTAAAGATGCCGGACCCAACGAACACGCCGTCACAGCCCAGTTGCATCATCAGCGCGGCGTCTGCCGGGGTTGCGATGCCTCCGGCGGCGAAGTTGACCACGGGGAGCTTGCCGGTTTCGGCGATCTCTCGGAGGAGGTGATACGGCGCCCGCAATTCCTTGGCGGCTCCCATCAACTCGTTCTCGTCCATCACAGCAAGTTCCCGGATCTGCTTGTTCATCAGCCTCATGTGCTTGACGGCCTCGACAACATTGCCGGTACCCGGTTCGCCCTTGGTGCGGATCATGGCGGCGCCTTCACCGATACGGCGCACAGCCTCGCCGAGATCCTTCGCGCCACACACGAACGGCACGGTGAAATTCCATTTGTCGATATGGTTGTCGTCGACCGGCGTGAGAACCTCGGACTCATCGATGTAGTCAACGCCGAGTGACTGGAGGACCTGGGCCTCGACGAAATGACCGATCCGCGACTTTGCCATAACCGGGATCGAGACCGCGTCGATGATCTCGCGGACCTTGGCCGGGTCCGCCATACGGGCGACCCCACCGGTTGCCCGAATGTCCGCAGGAACTCGTTCGAGAGCCATTACCGAAACCGCGCCCGCCTCCTCGGCGATCTTTGCCTGCTCGGCGTTCACGACGTCCATGATCACGCCGCCCTTGAGCATCTCGGCCAAGCCACGCTTGACTAGATCTGTGCCTCTCTCGGTGTTTGCTGTGGTCATTGGCGCTCCTGATCGTGCACCCTGCTGGAAGCAGGCGGGTGGATTCCTCCCCTGGATTCTAACGTTACTGGACTGGTCTGAAAGCCAAAATCTCTACGAATCGACAGATCCAGTCCAAACCGGCTGGCGCTTGTCCAGAAACGCCTTCATACCCTCCTGGCCGTCGGCAATCGTGGCGTTCTCTGCAATGACGTCCTTGGTCAGCTCGTACGCGGCCGCCTGCGGCATCTCAACCTGGCGGTAGAACGCCGCCTTGCCGAGGCCGACCACTTCCGGTGAGTAGTGGGCGATCTGATGGGCCAATTCCAGTGTCGCAGCTCCGAGCTCTTCGACGGGCACCACCCGGTTGACGAGGCCCCAATCGGCCGCCTTCTCCGCGGTGATGGTGTCACCGGTGAGAAGCATCTCGAGTGCCCTCTTCCGCCCGATGGCGCGGGACAAGGGCACCATCGGCGTCGAGCAGAACAGCCCGACCTTGAGCCCGGTCGTGCCGAAGCGGCTGTCTTCTGACGCAACGACCAGATCACACGCCGCCACCAGCTGACATCCCGCCGCCGCCGCCATGCCGTGGACCTGGGCGATGACCGGCTGCGGAATGCCCTGGATCTTCTCCATCATGACTGTGCAGGTCGTGAACAGCTCGTCGAAGAAGGCGCGCTCCCGATCGATCATCTCATTGAGGTCATGGCCCACTGAGAACGCCCGCCCATCCCCATCGATGATGATGACTTTCACCGCGGGATCCGCGCTCACGACACCGAGGGCATCGATTGCCTCCTGCAGGAGCTCGAGGCTGAGAGCATTGAACCGCTCGGGTCGGCTCAAGGTGATGCGCCCGATTGTGTCCTCGACTGCGACCTGAATGTGCTGGTAGTCCATATTGCCTCCTCGCGAGAACTAGAAGTGTAAGTGGCTCGACGCTAGGGCGATATAGCCGCCGCGTAGCGGGGCAGGTACGCGTCGACGGTACGGTCGATGGCGAAGCGGCGCGCCCGGTATGTCGCCACTTCACCGAGTTTGGCCAAACGCGCCGGATCATCGAGCAGATTCGCCATCGCCTCCGCCAGAGCGGATGGGTCTCCCGGCGGCACTAGGACCGCGGTATCGCCCACCACGTCGGCGAATGCGGGAATGTCGCTCACGATGCAGGCCGCTCCCGCGGCCATTCCCTCGGCGACTGTCAAGCCGAAGCTCTCGCCGCGCCTGTTGGGTGCTATGAAGATTTCGGCGCTTGCCAGCAACTCCCCCTTGAGCGCGTCCGGGATATTCCGGCGCACTTCGACGCCCGGCTCCGGCTCGATTGAGTCAGGAGAGATGATGACGAGGTGCGCCGCCGGATGGGTCTCTCGCAGAGAACGTATCGCAACCAGAGCAACATCGAGCCCCTTGCGCCGGTCATTGCGGCCGACGAAGACGACCCGGCCGAGCACCCGATCTACGTTGGGAAGGCGCCGCGTCTCCACCCCGTTGGGAATGATGCCGACATCGCCAAAGCCGGCGACCGCCGATAGCGCCGTCTCACTGACGGCCGCCAGACTGCTGAATCCCTTGACATGCCAACGCAACGGGGGGAACCCTCGATACAGGAACCGCACGAAGCGGGATGGATCGGCATGGAACGTCCCCACCAGCGGTCGGCGGCTCCAGCGCGCTGCGATTGACACCAGTGGCATCAGCGGTTCGTGGACGTGGACCACGTCGGCGTCGGCAACCGCGGCTCGTACCCGGCGGGCCACCAGGGGACTCAGCTTGATGGGGGTCGTCGAGTCGTTGAATGACCAGGTGCCCGAGGCGCCGACAGACTGCATTGGCTGATCTGATTCACCGGGAGCAACCACCCAGGCATCATGGCCGCGCCGCCGCAGCGTCGCAGCCATCAGAGTCACCTGGTTCTGCACACCGCCGAAACGGCCAATGTCATATGGGCAAACGAGAGCAACCTTCATCCGGTAATCCCCATTACGAAATCGCTTCGCGGTCACTGGGCCAGTTGGGTACGAAGAGGTGCCAATCCTGTGGCGCTTCACGAATCAAGTCCTCGAGCACCGTGGCGAATGCCTGAGTGCCCGCAGCAACCCGCTCATCACGCGAGTCGCCATCCGGGATCTCGAGCGGTGGACGCACGACAAACCGGTGCCCCCCGCCCGGGAGGAAGTAGCACCCCACCGGCAGCAGGGCGGCCCCGCTGCGTTCGGCCAGGGCCACCGGACCGGCCGGCATCGTGGTTTGCTCTCCGAAGAAGTCAACGGCAATGCCCCGCCCCGAGATATCGCGATCGGAGACGAGGGCGATCACACCACCTTCCTTCAACCGCCGCGTCAAAGCCGTCGTCACCTTCCTCCCCTTGCCCATGATGACAGTCTCGATTCCCAGAGCGCGGCGCACACCTACGAACCAGGTAACGATCTTCTCGTTGCTCAAACCCTCCGCGGCCGCCAGGACGGGGATCCCGATCGCCTCGGCCTTGGCTCCGGCCGATTCCCAATTGCCCATGTGGGGAAGCGCGAGAACGATGCCGGCTCCGTTCGCCGCCGCCTCATGAATGAGGTCCTCGCCTTCGACGGAGCAGCCCTTCACGATCTGGTCTTTGCGCCGTGGCCGCGTCCAGAACACCTCGGCCCAATAGCGCCCGTAGCTGGCGAACATGGCCTTGCCCAGATGAACAACGTCACCATCCGCACCGACCACTCGTCTCATGTGGCGTTCCACTAGGCGACGTCGCTTCCGGGCGACGCGCCACGCCAGCCTGCCGGCGGATTCGCCGAAGCGGCGCATGATCGGCTCGGGAAGGAGCCCGAACAGGCCGGAGAACGCCCGGTACACGAGGTAAAGAGGCCAGTCTCCCATCAGTCGAGCTGGCGCCAGGTGTTCCTGATGCGCTGCCCCACAGTGAACATGGTCAGCGTGACGAATAGCCACAGCATGCCGTGGAGCACCGGCAAACCGAAACCGGCGAGGCCGACGCCGAGCAGTACCAGGATGACCCTCTCAGCACGACCCATCCAGCCGCCACGACCCTCGGCGCCCCAGCTCTCGGCCTTCGACCGCACGTACGGTATGAGCAGCGAGCCGGCGAGTGCGAACACGCACAACATCAGACCGGTTTCGTCGGTGCGCAGACTGAACGCGAGACCTGCCAGGACTGCCACCTCGCCAAAGCGATCAGACATCGTATCGATAAAGGCACCCTTGTCGGACGCAGTTCCCTGCATCCGCGCCAGCGGTCCGTCCAGGGCGTCGAGGAGCGACCCGGCAGCTGACACCGCGGCTCCGGCCACATATCGTCCCGATGCGATGAGGACCCCGCCAACGATGGTGACGAGGAGTCCGAGCACGGTGATGATCGTCGGTGTGAGTCGCATCTTTCCGAGCAGCGATGCGATCGGGTCGATTATCGGCGCCAGCCGGGACCGACCTCTGAGATCCAGCAATTGGTCTCCTTCCCGGGCAAAAAACTACCACGGACGGGGCCCACTATCGGCTGGCTACACTCGACGACCCGCAGCTCGACGGCTGGCTGACGGATGGCGCGCCACTACAGGAGGACCTCACAGCGATGACTGACAGCTCTCAACCGACGAACGCGAAGATTACGGTCGGCGACTCGGAGCTCGAGCTCAAGACCTGGCCGGCATCGATAGGTTCCCCTGCCGTGGACATCTCGAAGCTGCTGGCAACGCACGGTGTCGTGACCTACGACCCGGGTTTCGCCAACACTGCAAGCACCCGAACCGCAATTACGTACGTCGATGGAGCGAAGGGCACTTTGCGGCATCGCGGGTACTCGATTGAGGATCTGGCCGAGCACTGCACCTTCCTCGAAGTCGCCTACCTGCTTCTCTACGGAGATCTGCCGAACCGCGCCGAATGCGATGAGTGGACCAACTCGATCAAGATGCACACGCTGCTGAGCGAAGAGATGAAGCGCTTCTTCGATGCGTTCCCACGCTCGGCTCATCCGATGGCGATCCTGTCATCGGCGACGAATGCCATTTCGGCCTTCTACGAGGCCTACTACGACCCCAAGAGCGAAGACGCCATCAAGGAGAGCACAAACCGGCTCATCGCCAAGATGCCGACCATTGCCGCCTGGGCATACAAGAAGTCCATCAGCCAGCCCTACATCTATCCGCGCAACAACCTGACATACGTCGAAAACTTCCTCAACATGATGTTCGGCCTACCGGTTGAAGAATCCGAGGTCGATCCACTCATCGTCAAAGCGCTCAATGTCCTCCTGATTCTTCACGCCGACCACGGGCAGAACCAGTCGACCGCGACCGTGCGTTTCGTCGGCTCCAGCCACGCCAACCTCTTCGCCTCGGTATCCGCCGGTATGAATGCGCTGTGGGGCCCGCTGCACGGCGGCGCCAACCAGGCCGTAGTCGAGATGCTGTCGTCGATCCACGACGACCCCGCCATGACCGTCGACAAAGCCGTTGCCCGTGCCAAAGATCCCGACGATGAGTTCCGCCTGATGGGGTTCGGCCATCGTGTGTACAAGAACTTCGACCCTCGAGCCCTGATCCTCAGGTCGTTCGCCGATGACGTTCTGGCCAAGATGGACAGGGATGACCCGTTGCTCGACATTGCCAAACAGCTCGCAGTGGTTGCCCGCGAGGACGATTATTTCGTCAGCCGCAATCTCTATCCGAACGTCGACTTCTACTCAGGGATCATCTTCCGGGCACTGGGCTTCCCCACACGGATGTTCACGGTCCTGTTTGCGATCGGTCGGCTCCCCGGCTGGATTGCCAACTGGATTGAGATGCACGACGACCCGGCTACTCGGATCGGGCGCCCCCGCCAGGTCTACGAAGGTATCGTGACGAGGGATTTCAAGCCGATCGAAGAGCGGTAGGGCTTCCCGTTCCTGCGAGCACTCCTCGCCACCACCCAGCCTTCCGCTAGGTCGAGGCAAGTACGCCTTCCAGCGGTCCCGGTATCCGAGTCAGGTCGAGAGCTTCGACCAATATGCGGCCGTAGCGGATCTTGCGACCCGATTTGATGCCCGTGAACCGATGAAACTGCCGATCGATCGGCTCGCCTCTCCAGTGTGGTTGGTTCTGGAACTTCCGAAACCTCCTCAGCTCTCCTTGCTCGGTGAGGATGCCCTCGATGGCACCGGTGCCCAGGGAACGGATCAGCTCGTCTTCGAGATCTCTCACGCAAACGAAGAAGCCGAGTGATTCCATATCCGAGATCGAAAGGTCGGACCCCAAACCAACGCTCTTCAAGGCACGACAGAACTGGGGCGCTTCCGCTTCATCGCAGAGGCCCGCCAAGGTCGTACCGGGAGAAGTCGAGCCCAACACCTGATTCATGAAGTCGGCGAGCGACGACGCGCCGCCCATCGAAACTATCGACACCGCCTCGGCCTCCAGGTCTCGCCCAAGGCGCTTGGCCAACGTCTCCAGAGCCGCCTTGTCGCTATCACCTTCAACAAGGACCACAGCACTCATGTCATCGAGAGTACCGGCCGTACCACGCCTGCTTGCCGCGGAACTCACACTTCGTCGATGTCTTCGACGTAGCTCCCCACTACTTCGCCGGTCATGCCGTCCACGCGCACCAGGCCGCGTTGGGTCGGTGGATCGTCGGCGGAGAACATCAGGACGTTCCAGATCGGGCGCGCCCGCCAGCCCTGGAAGTTGAGGGCGGCCGAGGCGTGGCCGGCGGGGAATTCGGCGTGGCGGTTGGCGATCTCGAGGGCGGCGCCGTCCATAACTTTGAGGTCCCAGCCGGCGTACCAATGGAAGCCCGCGATGGCCAGGAATAGCCCGACGAGCAGCCACATGCCCGCCGGCAGACCCAGCACGATGCCAACCGTCGTGATGGCGGCCGCAACGACATAGACGCGTCCGGCCCGCCGCCGCTGGTTGGTGTTGGGCACGGCATACGGCTCGAGCACGAGCGACTGCAGGTCGTCCGGCACGTCGGCCGCTTCGGCGACCTCCTGGGGTATCTCGATACGCCGCGGCTGCGGTTCGTGCTTGGCCATGAGAGCGTGACAATAACGCCTCGACGACCGAGCTCGGCCCGCCGGGGCTTCACCGGATCCTGCCCCGTGCCGATGGACTTGTATCCGCCAGACGTTCGCGTAATCTCTGTCCGGCTGCCGCTGCGCGTCCAGCGTCGCCAATCTCATCCGAAAGGGCCTTACTTGTGAAGTGGTTCGTCAACCTCGTGTCCGGCATGGTCCGGCGCTCCCCATGGGGTGTGCTGGCGGGGGCCATCGCCCTCACAGTCTTCATCGGCTACTTCATTCAATTCCAGGAGACCGCCAGCGGAAACGAGGGATTCTCGCCGGACTCCGAGGAGTTCCTGGCGCTCGACACGATCTCCGAGTACTTCTCAGACAACTCCGAAGAGCCCGTCCAGATCGTCATGACGGCGCGCGACGGGGACCTGCTCACCGCCGAGGGCTTGCGAGACTATCTGGCGGTTCAGGAGGCCATCCGCACCAGCGATGTATCCGATCTTCTCGTCGGGCGGATCGGCGGCGACATAGTCGGCTTCATGGATCCCGTTGTGGGAGCCCTCACTTTCCAGGCCGAACAAATGGGAGTCACCTTCGACCTGGTGGTGGCCAACGTCACGGACGAAAACGTCAAAGAGGCCTTCACCGAGGGCATCGCACAACTGCCCCCCGAGGTCTCCGGCCTCTTCACGGGCCTGTTCGGCAAAAGCTCGAATCTCGATCAGGCTCAGGCGGCGACCGGGCTGCTGGTGGTGTTCCTCAACATTGCCGAACTCGACGATCCCGACCTGACGATCCTGCAGGCCAAGGAAGTCGACATGGCCGACGCGATAACGGGCGTAGAGACTGCCACGTCGGACGCCGCGGCGTTCTCATTCGCCCTGCTCTTCTCCAACACCGATGAATTCGCGTCGGAGATAGGGCGCCTGTTCGGCACGGCGTTTTTGATCATCGTCCTCATCCTGCTCTTTGTGTATTGGATCCGGAGGCACACCTCCGAGTTCTACGGCAGAACTCACGAATGGGGCGGTGCCATGATCAACGGCGCCATCACCGGCGCGGCGACGGCCGCGGCACTTGCCGGGCTGCTGGCACTGCTCGGCGCGGACTCCGAGGCGTTCATGGTGGTCCCGATCGTCTTCATCGCTGTTGGCATCCTCGCCACCACGTGGGCGAAATACGCCCGCTGGCGTCGTTCCTGGGCCGATATGGGACTCACGATGCTCGTCATCATCATGTCGATCGCCTGGATGAACGGCATCGGCGTGCTGCTGGGACCGAAGTACCTCGGCCTCATCGGCAACTTCAACGAGATGTTGCAGATCATCCCGATTCTGTTGATCGGCCTCGGCGTCGACTACGCCATCCACACAACGAGTAGGTACCGCGAGGAGCTTGGGGAAGGGACCTCTGTCAAGAGCGCCGCCGGCCGGGCGACCCGCACCGTCGGAATCGCCCTGGTGTTGGCGACGGTGACGACATCCATCGGCTTCTTGACGAACGCGGTCAACCCCATCACGGCCATCGCCGACTTCGGGATTCTCGCCGCCGTCGGTATCACGTCGGCCTTCATCCTGATGCTCACCGTGGTGCCGGCGATACGGGTCCTGCTCGACCGCCGGGCCGAATCTGCCGGGACGCTCGCCGTCGCCGCGTTCGGCCACGGCGGCGAGCGCGCGCTCCCCCGGCTCATGGGCGCCACGTCTGTGCTCGCCGAGCGGTTCGCAGTCGTGACGCTTCTCGTAGCACTCGTGCTCGCCGGTCTCGGCGTATATGGGTTCACGGAGTTGAACACCGAATTCAGCTTCACCGACTTCCTTCCCGAAGGGGAGCCCGCCCTCGAGACGTTCAATACGATCACCGACGAGTTCGGCGGCGGTTTCGGCGAAGAAACCGAAGTAATCGTCGAAGGCGACGTGGCGACGCCCGCCGTCCACAACGCTTTGGTCGACTCTTGGAGCCGGCTCGGCGGGGTCGAGAACGTCGTCCAGTTTGGACCCCGGGCCGCTGCTGAATCGCCCGTCTCGGTGATCGCTCAGCTGGTGTTGCCCCCGGACCAGGGCGGCAACGTGGAATCATTCGATCCCGAGTTCGCCCAATTGGCTGTGACGGCGGGTTTGCAGCCCGACCTGACGGTCGCGCCCGACACCGACGTTGCCGAGCTCTATCGGGCGGCACTCGTGGCGTCACCTGACCCGATGCGGCGGGTCATCGCCGAGGTAGACGGCGAGTTCCGCTTCCTGGACGTCGGGGTTTCGACGCAGGCCGGGGAGAGCGCCGCGCTGGCCCTGCGCGATGATCTTCTCGATGCCTTCGCCCCGGTGCGTGACGCCGGTCCGACCACGGTGGCGACCAACAACAACATCATCAGCCAGGGCGTCGCCAAGGCGCTCCAGGATTCTCAGCTGGCCTCACTAGGCCTGACGATATTGGTCGCCGGCCTGATCCTGGTACTGAACTTCTGGTACGAGTCGCGTCGCCCGATGCTCGGAGTGATCACGATCATCCCCGTGGTACTGATCGTGCTTCTCGTGTTCGGCGTCATGGCAGCTCGCGGCATCCCCTTCAACCCGGTGACGGCCATGATCGCCAACCTGGCGATCGGAATCGGCGTGCCCTACACGATCCACATCACTCACCGCTACCAGGAGGATCGGCTTCGCTTCGCGACCCCGGAGGAAGCCATCAAGTCGACGACCACGCACACCGGCGGGGCCCTGGCCGGTTCCGCGTTCACAACTGCGGCCGGGTTCGGTGTTCTGGTGACATCGACACTCAAGCCCTTCAAACAGTTCGGCGAGGTGACCTTCTGGGCCATCCTCGTTGCCCTCATCGGCTCGGTCTTCGTGCTCCCCTCGCTGCTGGTGCTGTGGGATCGATGGCACACCAAACGAGGCCACGAGATCGTGGACTCCGAGAAGGTGCGCGAGGTGCTGGAAACGGTGCCGGGCGGCTGATCAGCGGCGGGCACGACCGATCAGGAGTATCGGGCATGCCTCCTGCAGGACGCGGCTGGTTCGAACTACTCGCACGGTTGGGCCGGTACAATTGGGCTGCAGCGCTGTTGGACACCACAACGAGCGGAACGTATGCGAGACGACTCGCCCTTCACCCTCTTCGAGACGCCGGGAACGCTGGTCTTGTTCGAGACGCGGAGAAAGAAGACATCGGCATCGAAGGTCGTCAGGCGTCTGAAGATGATGACGGCGGCCCTGGTCGTCGCAGGGTTGGCGGCTGTCGCGTTTCTCGGTACCGGCCCACCGGTCGAGCCGGATAGCACCCGATGGCAGCGGATAACCGAAGCGGCCGCGGGTTGCGACCACCTCGACTCCGCAACGGGTGCCGAAATCCAATGCCGAGCCCAGGCGGGCAGCACGCCGTAGCGGTCGTCAACATCGCGGGCTCGAAACGGAGTCCGTGAGGGGCGCGCTTACGCTGACGTCATCCAATCCACCGGCCGGCGTCGCTCCCGTCAGCGAGCGCGTTCCCGCTCGGACACTGGTGTCTCTTCGACCGAGTCAGTCTCCTGCCATTCCTCCGGTACGCCTTCGGGGTCGTCGATGGCTGCGTAGAGGATCTGCTCCTCGAAAGGCTTCTCGCCCCGCTTGCGGTGGAATCCATCCCACACGTAGAGCAGCGACGGCAGCACGAGCACCGCGGCCAGCATGGCCAGAAGGATCGTGTACGCAGTGACGAACCCGAACTGACGGAACGGGATTGTGGTCGACGTAACGAGAATCCCGAATCCGGCGATCGTCGTCACGGCCGAGCCGGCCAGCGCTCCCCCGGTGTGGGTGAGGGTTGACTTGATTGCGGCCGCGGCGTCGCGGTGGCGCGCCCGCTCCTCGAGGTAGCGGTGCGTTATGTGGATCATGTACGGGATCCCGATTCCGATCGCCAGGGCGGCAATCGTCGCCGTCACCGGACCGAACGGGATTCCGAAAACGGCCATCAGGGCAAACGACAAGGCGACCACCAGGACGACCGGTAGCGTTGTGATCACGCCGAGCATCGGGCGCCGGGCCTCGAACCAGAAGTTGATGACCAGCAGGATCAACGCCGCCAGCAGCGTCAGCAGCAGCGATGACACTTGCGAATCGCGCAGCGTCGTGACCACCACATCGTTGATGATCTCATCTGATGTAGCGACCGCACTCAGGCCCTGATCGGTGACCGGAGCGAACGCCTCGGCGGCGTCGGTCCGGAGGGCGTTGGCGCCGGATTCACCGGCCTGGGTTGTGATATCGAACAGGGCCGCGCCGTACGAACCGTTGCCGGCACGGTGCAACACGCCGGCCATCTGGTCGGGAGCGGCCGTGAATGCCGCGTCATAAATGGAAGACACATCCGCCCCGGCTGGTGCGATGAAATCGGCACCGATCCCGGCTCCAGCCAGCGCCGCCCCCACTGCCGGGTCGAACAGCGGAGACTCCGGAGACCCGAGGGCTCCGATCGAAGCGACGGGGGACGTTCCCTGCGGCTGTCCGGCGAACGTCACGACGCCCGGTGTGTCCACGAGATTGCTGTTCCCGGCAACCATGGCGTTCCATGCCTCGGGTGTGGCGACATCGCCCTCGACCAGGATCTGCGTGTTCTCTCCGAATCCACCGCCGAAATCGCCGAGCAGTGTCTCGAATGTCTGCCGCAATGGAGAGGTGGTCGGGATGAAGTCGAGGAAGCTGAACTTCGTCTCGAGCTGAGTGACCCCCCATGCACCCAGGCCGCCGAGCACAAGAGAAACGACAATCGTCCCGGCGGCGAACTTCGTCGCCAGGCCGGAGGTGCTCCCGATGAGACGTGGCAGGGCGCGCGCCTCGCCGCCGACGAGGGCCTCACGGTCGAGGCGGCCATTGCGCTCCGCGCGACGGTCGAGCAACTCGCGCACCGCCGGCACGAAAGTGAGCATCAGCACGAAGGAGACGACGATGCCGACGGCAGCCAGCAAACCAAACTCGCGCAGAGCCGGGATCTCGTTCGTCAGGTTGGTGAGAAAACCGACCGCGGTCGTCACTGTCGCCAGAACAAGCGCAACGCCAACGGTCCGCACCGCCCGGGCGATCGCTCGATCGACGGTCGCCCCTTCCGAGATCTCATCGCGATAACGAGTGGTGACGTGGATCGAATAGTCGACGCCCAGGCCGATGAGAAGAATTGGGAGGATCTGGGCCATGGGCGAGGCCTCGGTGAAGATGAGGTACCCGACCCCGTTCATGATGCCGATCGCAAAGAAGATCGTGACCAGCGTTATCAGCGTGTCGGCCACGGTGCGCCGCAGCCGGTTCGACGAGACCGCCCACATCGTGAAGGTCAACAGAACGACGGCAACTGCAACAAGGAGCAGAGTTCCCGACGGCCAGTCCTTCAGGGCATCCGGGAAGACGCTGTCGAGGATGGTGGCCAGCGTCGGCAAGATCGCAACAAACACGGCGCCGGCGATACCGAGAACACCGGCCGTCACGAGGACCCGGTTCCTGGTACGGCGCGGCACGATGAGGAACACAATCGAGAGCACGACGAGGATGATCAGGCCTGCGGTGGCGAACAGCCGTCCGATCTCAGCTTGGAATTCATCCTGGTCGGCAAAAAGCAGCTCGAACGAGAACGCCTCAGCCGTGTATCCGGCTGGCAGAGCAACCGCGCTGATTTCGTCCGCGGCCTCAGCGGATAGGTCGACGAAGTCTTCGACCTCCAACGCGGCGCCCGCGGTGTTGAAGATCAGCATGAGCCCCTTCTCGGCGCTGGGCGTTGTCGCGTCCCCCGACCCGGATATCAGCTGCGCGGTGAACCCGGCTTGCTCCTCGGGAAGCTGCTGTAGAGCGCTCAGGTATACCTGACGCACGGCGTCATCGGACTCCGGCGCCGGCTGGCCCTGGAAGACGGCCTGTTCAACCGGTGACAGGAAGCTGACCACCGCGGGCTGCTGCTCCTCGGCAATCAGGTATTGCGACAGCTTCCCCGAGCGGATCTGCTGTGAGACGGCCTGCACGGTATTGAATCCGTCCGCCGAGAACACGTCGCCGCCGGCGGGAGCGGAGATGATTACCTGCATCACGCTGACGGTGGATTCCTCGCCGAACAGCTCCGAGATCTGCTCTACGGCCGCCAGCTCGGGGGCATCGGGCGCAAAGGAATCGTTGGAATCCTCCTCAGGAGTGAATTGTCCCGAGAGCCCGCCCATCACCATTCCGATGACGACGGTCGCAATGACTACGAACCAGGGGTATTTGCGAACAGCGGCCGAGAGGCCGTTCACCAGCAGCTTCAATTGAGGCCTCCAAAGTAGAGCCGGGAATGGCGCGCTACCGCACCGAATGCGATGCCCCATGCTTCCACGATGGATCGTCTCCCAGATTCAGCAGTAGCGCGCGCCCGGCAAGCCGGGCGTCTGAATACGGAACACTAACCCACCCCGGACGACTACGAGAAGATCACTCCTCGTCCGGCCTGACCACGCGGGTCTGGAGTTGCGGAGCAACTCCTAAGGAACGCTTCCGGCGTTCCCAAGCACCAACGAACGCGTCAGCGCGGCGTGGCGAACGCTTCCGCGAGCTCCTCCACCGCGGCGTCGAGAGGAACGCCGCGGCGTTCGGTGTCGTCGCCGCGCAGCCGGACGCCGACGGAATGGCGTTCAACGTCGTTGTCACCGACGACAAGGACGGCAGGGTGCTTCTGGGTGATGGCGCGCCGGATCTTCTCCCCCACCGTTTCGTCGGTGGTGTCGACATGCACCCGGAGCCCGGCTTCGCCCAGCGCCTCCGCCACCGACTCGGCGTAGTCGTTGTGGCGATCGGCCACCGGAACAACCGTGGCCTGAATCGGAGACAACCATCCGGGAAGGGCGCCGGCGTAGTGCTCAACGAGCACCCCGATGAAGCGCTCCACAGACCCGAACTTCGCCGAGTGGATCATCACCGGCCGTTCCCGGTCGTTGCCCGACGACGCATACTCCAACTCGAAGCGCTCCGGCAGCGAGAAGTCGACCTGAACCGTCGACATCTGCCAGCGCCGCCCGATGGCGTCGCGAATGTGCACGTCGATCTTCGGTCCGTAGAAGGCACCCTCTCCCTCGGCAACCTGAAACGGGACCTCCGCCTTCACCAGCGCGTCGCGCAGTGCGTCGGTGGCGATGTCCCACAGCTCGAGCTCACCCACCCACTTCTCCTCGGGACGGGTACTCAGATCGGCCTCGAAGTCCGTGAACCCGAATTCGCCGAGCAGCGTGAGCACGAACTCGAGGTGTCGCGCCAGCTCGTCGGCGAGCTGGTCGCGAGTGCAGAAGGTGTGGCTGTCATCCATCGTCAGCCCGCGCACTCGCAGCAGGCCGTGGAGCACTCCGGAGCGCTCGTAGCGGTACACCGCACCCAGCTCCGACAGCCGCAGTGGCAGCTCTCGATACGACCGCGCCTGGGACTTGTAAACCAGCACGTGGAACGGGCAGTTCATCGGCTTCACCCGGTACTGCTCGGAACCATCGAGTTCCATGCCGGGGTACATGTTCTCGGCGTAGAAATCGAGATGCCCGGACGTCTCCCAGAGCTTCGCATTCGCCAGGTGGGGCGAGTTGACGTAGACAAAACCGAAGTCGCTGTGGATCTGGCGGCTGTAGTCCTCTACGACCTTGCGCAGCATGCCGCCGTTCGGGTGCCATATGGCGAGCCCGCTTCCCAGCTCGGGCGGGAAGGAGTAGAGGTCCAGCTCGCGGCCCAGCTTGCGGTGGTCGCGCTTGGCGGCCTCCTCGCGCCGGTTGAGGTAGGCCTCCAATTCCTTCTTCGATTCCCACGCCGTGCCGTAGATTCGCTGCAACTGCTGCTTGGTCTCGTCGCCACGCCAGTATGCGCCGGCAGAACGCAGCAACTTCACGGCAGCCACCCGTCCCGTCGCCGGCACATGGGGACCGCGGCAGAGATCGGCGAACTCGAGATTGCGGTACACCGAGACCTCATTGCCTCCGGCACCTTCCGCTTCGTCGACGCCGGTGATGATCTCGAGCTTGTACGGCTGATCGGCAAACATCTCGGCGGCGGTATCGGCGGCGATGACCTCGCGCTCGAAAGGCTGATCGGCCGCGATGATCTCGAGCATGCGGGCTTCGATTCTCTCCAGATCCTCGGGAGTGAAGGGCTCCGCCACGTCGAAGTCGTAGTAGAACCCATCCTCGATCGGGGGTCCGATGGCGAACTTGGCACCCGGGTAGAGGTTGAGAACGGCCTGGGCAAGTACGTGCGCCGCTGAGTGACGCATCACGTGCCGGCCGGCGTCCGTGGTTTCGGTGATGATTTCGATGGTGGCGTCCGAACCGATGGGACGGTTCAGGTCACGCGTCTCGCCGTCGACCTTCACGGCCACTGCGGCCTTGGCGAGTCGTGATCCGATACCGGCGGCCACATCGGCGCCGGTCACGCCGTCTGGATGGTCCTGAACCGATCCGTCGGGCAGAGTGAGTTGTACAGCCACCGATTCCTCCGTTGGGGCGAAGCAGCAAGGTTACAGCCCTCCTACCGCGTGCTCGTCCAACACCCTCCTCTAGAAGAAGTGGTGGATCGGACCGATGCCGTGAGAGAATGCAGGGTCCCTGTGAACAGAGATTGAGGTAGCGGTGTGGTCGATGCCATAGAGCTGGCAGAACGAATGGCGGTCGGAGGTCGAATCCAGGAGCTCACGAGTGCCGAGCGCCTCATGGGAACCAACCGCGTCTTTCGCGTCTGGATGGCGGCCGGCACCCGGATTCTGAAGGTGTACGGAACTCCGGCTCGTGAACGTCGTGAGTCCCATTCACTCGAAGCCCTCTCGGCCATCAAAGGCTTGCCGGTGATTCTCGACCGTGGCGTCGAGGAAGATTCGATGTACTGGACCTTGTTTGAGGACTCCGGCCAATGGAACATCGGGGCTCTACCGGAGAACGCCCGAACCGCACGCCGGGCCGGTGCCATCCTGCGCGAAGTCCATGAACTGCCGCCCAATGCGCTGTCCAACCTCTCGCGGGGAATCGACCAGGAATGGGTGAGCGTCGACTTCATGTCAACCTTCCGCCGGCTGGAGCGCTACCGGGCGAAGATCGGGTATCGCGCCGAGTTGCTGGAACGCGCTCGCGCAGTCCGGCCTCCGTTCGCGTCCGAACCCCGTGTCGCCCACACCAACACCGTTCCGGAGAACTTCCTCGTCGACGACGAGGGGGCGGTGACACTGATCAACTGGGAATGGGCCACCCTGGCGCCACCCGAGTGGGATCTGACCAAGTCGCTCTGGCTGATCAGTCTCAAAGCCGGCCCGGACGCCGCGGCCGCCTTCGGCGACGGCTACCGGAGATCGATCGACCCGATTCAGCTCGATCGTTGGATCGTCTACCACTCGTCAATGATGCTCGTCTACGAGGCAGAATCGACGCTCCGCCAGGACCGCTATGCATATGAGTACCTGATTGCCGAGTTGGAGCGGGCCGTCACCAGCAGCCAGACCGTTCTCTAGGCGTCCGCCGCATCACCCCCAAAGGCGCGAAATCCGGGATTGTTTGCTCTAGCCTTTGCGTGGTACCGGACGAAGAGGAACATCAGAATGATCGAGAGCATCGTTGCCGGGGCAGTACTCGTTGCCGGTGTGGTCGGGGCAACCAAGCGCGGACCCGGGCGAGGCCGGTCCACCGCGCCGGGAAATGCCCACCCACAGTTCGCCGACACTCTCGACCTTCCCTGTCCTTGGTGCCGTAACGCGACGTCGGAGTCCGATGCAGAGTGCGGCACCTGCGGTCAGCCGTTCGGCTAGGAGCCTTACGCAGGCGCTTCCGCCCTGATTCCGTCTGGTTCAAACAGCGTGATCTCGCGAACGACGGAGAACCCCATCGACTCGTAGAGCCCGGTGGCGGTGGCGTTGGACTCTTCGGCATAGAGCATCCCATTGGTTGCGCCATGGCGCGCCAGGTGGTCGAGACCGGCAAGAGTGAGCTGGCGAGCCAAGCCAGTCCCCCGGTAGGCGGCCCTGATCCCGACCATGTAGATCTCGCCGAGCCGGCCGGGGTGCATCTTGGTCCAGCAGTAGCCGATCGCGGCGTCGTCCTCGACGAGGAGGAGCAGGCCATTCGGATCGAACCAGGGTTGAGCCATACGAAGCGCCAGGTCGGCGCCGTCGATCGAACTCGCTTCCGGATGATGGGCGAATACGTCGTGGTTCAGGGCCAACCAGGCCCCCTCGTCCAGGCCGGGGACAAATGCACGTAGCGACAGCTCTGTGGGGAACTCGGCGGCGGAAGCCGGCAGGGGCCGCCTCATCTCCACGAGAGTTCGCGCCGCAGTCATGCCGCTGTGGCGAGCCGCCGCGACCTGATCGGCGGCAAAGGCCCATAGCGCCGGGGCCCGGCCCAGATCAGCCTCCATGGCGGCGAGCAGGGCGGAGTATGCGGCGACCGAGCGGATCGCCGGATCGATGGCTATCTCTGCAGCCCAATACCCACCGGCTTCGCCAATATCCTCCGGATGCCACGCGGCAATAGCGACGGCGACGACCTCGCCCAGTGCCTCGCCGACAATGGCGCGCGCGCCATTGGCAATCGGCACGCGCAGCGCCTTGAACTCGCTGAGCGCGGCGTAGCCGTCCGCGGCCGCGCACCGGGCGAGCAGCGCGGCAAGCGGCACCGAATCATCCAAAGTGGCCGGCCGTGTTTGCAGCATGGAAGCACTGTATAGCCGTTCACGACCCGGCAACGCTGACATCGGGTCGCTTAGGACGTAGGCTCCCCCCAGTGAGCAGGGTCGGGATAGTTTTAGGTGGCGGCGGAATCACCGGAGCGGCATTCCACTTCGGGTCGATGCTGGCGTTGCGAGCCGCGACCGGCTGGGATCCGAACGAGTCGGAAGTGATCGTGGGAACCTCCTCCGGGGCGTTCGCGGCGGCGATGATCCGGGGCGGTCGCCTCGACATCGAAACCCTCGTGGGCGACGCTAACAACCGTGCCGAGGTTGCGGCGAGGCTCAGCGGCTACATCTACCGGCGGACCGCCCCCACAGGCGTCGCCCGCTGGGTGCGGCGGGGCCTCATTCCCGGGATCCGGAACCCCAACCTCGAGTTGACGTTGGGAAGCCCGGCGCTCAATACGACCGACGGCATTGCCGAATGGGTCGCCGAGATGCTGGGCCCGCTCGCCGACATGTGGCCCGAGCGAGCCACAGTGATCGTCGGTTTCGATCTGGAACTACGCGAGCGGGTCCCGTTCGGGACCGAAGCCGCGCCGCCGGCCCCGCTCAAAGATGCCGTTGCAGCATCGGCGGCCGTCCCCTTCATCTTTCAGCCGGTCAAGATCCAGGGTCGCTGGTATGCCGACGGCGGGCTCGCCTCCGGCACGAGTGCGGATCTGGTGCTGGCCAGCCCCGAGCCGCTGGACCTTCTCATCGTCGTCGCGCCCCTGGCTGCCGAGGAGGGCCGCCTGGGCCCAAGATTCATCGACAGCATGTTCGACAACGCCGGCCGCGCCGCGCTCGATGCGGAGCTGGCTCTGATCTCGCATGAGTGGCCCCACACGGACATCATCGTGCTGCGCCCCGGCCCGCGCGTCCTGGCCGCGGCGCGACCCAATCCGCTCTCCGTCAAGGCAGCCGTGCCTTCTTTCCTGAGAACGCTCATGTCCATGCGCGACGAATTGGCAAAGCCGGAGACGTGGGATGTTCTCGAGAAGCATCTCGGCGTGGGTGTCAACCCCTGAGATCGCCTACCCGTGCCGCCAGACCCGATCCATCGCCGTCGGGCGCGTCGTCGTCTCGATCAACGACGAGTTCCAGGGGACGACGGTCCGGAGCCGGCTGCTCCTGGTCGGCTTCGATGCCTGACTGATCGGCCTGGGTCGTTGCCCGCCCTTCATCGACTTGGGACTCGAAACGTGCCCTGTCACGCTGGAGGCTCTCGATCTCCCGTTTGAGAGAAGTCAGTCTGTCTTCGCCCTCGATCCGGGCGCGCTCCAGCAGAAGGTCGGCATCGGCTTTCGCTTCTTCCTCGATCTTGGCCGCCCGCTCCCCGGCCATCCGGAGCATCTCGTCCATCGTCTCGGTGGCCACGGTCAAGGTCAGGCGGAAGGCTTCCCGGTCCTGAGCGGCCTCGGCGTCGATGCTGCCGAGAGCCTCGATCTCGGAGCGGGCCTCCTGGATGGTGCGGTCCCGCTTGGCCAGCGTTGCCGCGAGCTGGTCGAGAAACACTCCGACCTGCTGCGGGTCGAAGCCACGTTTGACATAGTCAAACTGCTTCTGCTGGACGTCCTGCGGAGTGATTTCCACTATGAACGCACCCTTTCCGTTGTGTTCAAGGTCATTTCCCAGGTCGCCGGCCCGCCAAATCCTGCACCGAATGGCGATGCGGTCACGGCTACTCTCGGTAGCGGTGAGCCGCGCGACATTGTGAGATACAACCGTCCAACTGGGGTTATCGGCAGAATCGGCCGATCACAAAGGGGTTTTTGCGAGCAGAAAATGGGTCGCCCGACCCGTAGACGCTCATCTGGTGCCACTGTAGCGTAGAAGCGGCCACTTAGCGTGGCTTTAGAACCAGCCTCTCTCTTCGAGTGGACGAGATGAAGTACTTCCAGAAAGTCATTGCGCGGTGCCAGACAGTGACTGCGGGCGAAACCGGTGCCAGCATCGTTGAGTATGCGCTACTCATTGCGTTGATCGCGATGGCGGCACTCGTTGCTATGCGCTTTTTCGGTGGCGAGGTCTCCACCGCCTACAGCGATTTCGGTCAATCGCTACACGACAACTAGTAGAGCCTCAGCCGCTGCGCTCCGCGCGGGCCGCAGAGACCAACCCATCGAACAGTCCCTGCTGAGCCGCGTCTTCGTGGGCGCTCACCTCGGGGTGCCATTGCACTCCGACCAGCCACGTCGGCCCGCCGAGCTCGACAGCTTCTATCGTTCCATCGACAGCCCATCCGACCGGCTCCAAACCCGCCCCCAGTCCATCGATCGATTGATGATGGCCCGTCGCTCCCTGCGCCCGGACAGTGCCCATCGCTTCGGCCGCCAAAGATCCCGGCTTCATCTCGACCTCGTGATATATCCACCCTTCGCTTTCCCCGCGGTGGATATCGTCGTCTAGGGAGTCCGCAAGATGCTGGTTGACCGTCCCCCCCATCACGACATTGAGAACCTGGATGCCGCGGCATACAAACAGTGCCGGAATCGACCCGTCGATCAGGTTCTTGGCGAGGGCCAATTCCGTCTCGTCACGGTCGACCCGAGGCTTCTCCTGTTTGGGATGAGCGGGGTCGCCTCCGTAATGATCGGCGGCCACATCGGCGCCGCCGGTGACTAGGAATCCGTCGACCACGTCGAGCCAGCCGGCCCACTCCTGTTCGCCCGGCGGTAGCAGTATCGGATTTCCGCCGGCCCGGCGCACGGCATCGACGTAGTGGGCCGGCATGGAGTAGACGGCGTCATACCAGGGAGTCGTCGTGAGTTCCTCGTCCCGATCGGTGGTGGTTATTCCAATGAGAGGGCGCGATTTCATGGCACGAGGTTAGCCATTACGTTCTGCCTTGCTTCCACGGAAAACGCGCGCTCGGCGGCTCCGCTCACTACCGTCATGCCATGGTTCAACCTGTGGCGGATCCGCTTCCGAAGGCAAGGGACCGCTATGTCGATTTCCTGCGGGCGTTCTCGCTGGTCGTGGTCGTCATCTGGCACTGGGCCTTCACGATTCTGCTGATCAACCAAACGACGGTGTCGCCGACCAATCCCATCGGATTCACTCGCGGGATGTGGGCCATCACATGGGTGCTGCAGATCATGCCCGTCTTCTTCTTTGTGGGCGGCTTCACCCACCGATTGGCCTTTGACGACTACACCAAGGGCACCTCGCGCCGTTTCCTCAAGCGCCGCACCAAGCGGCTCCTCATCCCGGCGCTCGGGCTCATTTCCGTCTGGATCGGCATCGGCTTCATCCTGCGTACCACCATCGATCCCCCCTGGACCTGGCCTGCCGTGATCCTCGTGCTGTCGCCGTTGTGGTTTCTCGTCGTCTATCTGGTCCTGGTGGGGATCGCTCCGCTGGCGATCCGGGCTCATTGGCGATGGGGAGAGCTTGTCATCGTCTGGCTGCTCGGCCTGGCGGCGGTTCTCGACGTCCTGCGCTTCTCCCACGAACAGGGCTGGGCGGCCTGGCTCAACTTCCTGGTCATCTGGGGCCTTGCCCACCAGCTCGGGTTCTTCTACGACCGCTTTGCCGCGGCCCCCCGGCGCGTTGCGTGGATGTTCTTCTGGGGCGGGCTCTTCTCTCTGGTAGCTCTCACCAACATGGGGTTCTACCCCCGATCGGTGGTGGGTGTGCCGGGAGATCGTTTCTCGAATATGGGGCCACCAACTCTGGCAATCGTCGCGCTGATCCTGCTCCAGATCGGGCTGGTGCTCCTCGCCAAAGACTGGGTCAGTAAACGGCTCGACACCAGTCCCGCCTGGCAGCGTGCTTTCAACTGGGTAAACAGCAACTCCCTGCCGCTGTACCTCCTTCACACGACCGGAATGGCGATCGCGATCGCCGTCCTGTTCCTCGTGTTCGGCTACCTGCCTCCCAGCGAGCCGACGACAGAGTGGTGGCTGACCCGCCCACTGTGGTTGGCGGCTCCGGCTCTGGCGACCTACCCCTTCCTCTTGTTGTACCAGTTCGTCACCCGCCGCAAGCAGGACCGTGGAGCCACGGTCGATCTCACGAGCTGACTCACAACCGATAGGATCGCACCGTGATCTCGTTTCTCTTCCTCCTCATCGTCGCTTCGATTCTCGGCTCTATCGGGGCGGCCCTCGCCGGCCGTCGCGGCGACGGCTGTCTGATCAGCGTTGCCATCGGGTTCATCGGAGCTCTGCTCGGACGGGGAATGTCGAACCTGTTCGATGTTCGCGACCCGCTGACGATCACAATCCGCGACACGGCCTTGCCGCTGATGTGGACGATCGCCGGCTCGGCGCTGTTCGTCGCGGTGATCACCTTCCTCACGCGGGGCAAGGACCCGTCCCGCCGCTGACTCAACCGTGACCGTCTCGCCGGCCGGACACATCTCGATCGGCGACGTCGATCGGATCATTCGCCATCGACAGGTGTAGCTCATCGCCGCTGTAGGGATGGGCCCGCGCGACATCCTCGTTGAGAACAACTCCGAGGCCCGGCGCCGTCGGGGGCACCACATACCCGCTCTCCCAGACCATGGGCTTCTCGAGCAGATCGGCATGAATCCCCGACCAATCCTGAATGCTCTCGAGGAGGAGGAAGTTGGGCGAACACGCCGCCAGTTGGACGTTGGCGGCTCCACCGATCGGCCCGTTGTAGAGATGCGGTGCGATCTGGGCGCCAAACGCCTCGGCAATAGATGCGATCTTCTTGCCTTCGAGAAGCCCACCGGCCCGGGCAAGATTGAGCTGCACGATCGAGACGGCTTTGGCTTCGAGCAGCCGCTTGAACTCAGCCTTGATAATGAGTCGCTCCCCGGCAACGATCGGGATGGAGGTTTGCCCAGCCACCTTCGCCATCTCAGACACGTTGTCGGGGGGAACCGGCTCCTCGAACCACAGCGGTTCAT
>CAMYIJ010000047.1 GCA_947258375.1 uncultured Acidimicrobiaceae bacterium | reverse complement strand
CTGAACAACCCGCCCCCGTCACCAGCCGCCTCGTTATCCCTGAAAACAACGTTCCGCAACGTCGGAGACGCCGACGAGTTAAACATCCCACCACCATCAAGATCGGCCACGTTCGCTTCGAAGGCCAGATCAGAAAGCGCCGGATGCGCCTCATCGTTCGCTATTCCACCGCCATGCTCCGCCGTGTTGAGAGTGAAAGCACCACCTTGGAGCAGGGGCGAAGAACGGAGATTGTACATCCCCCCTCCCTGGCCCGCGTGGTTGTCCTGGAACAGCACGTTCACGAGCCTCGGAGACGCCTCTTCGTTGAACATTCCGCCGCCGCGGTCGTGCGGATATGCACCGTCGGCGTTGCCAGCGGAGACGGTCACGCCATCGAGCAGTGCCGTTGAGTCCAGCTTCGCCGCCGCTGGGTTATAGAAGACGTGGTACGAGTTATGGCCTCCAGAAAGCGTCGTGACGTTCGCGGCCGGGTTGCGTTGATCTCGCTCAGTCTCCACGCCTGAGAACCCGCCGTAGATCTCTGTCCAGGGGTGCATCTGGAATGCGTCGGTGCGCGCCGTGCCGGGCGAGTAGGTACCGCCGGCTACCCAGATCTCGTAGGCGTGATCGAGCCCGCCGTTTGCTTCGTCGAGGGCCACAACGCCGAGTGCGCCCTGGAGGGAGTCGAACGCAGCCGCCCATGAGGAACCGTCGCCGGGGGTACCTACGCTGTCATCAACGTAGAGGATCTTCGTGCCACCGGCTGGTGGCACTTTGACGATTATCTCGACCTCCGGAACCGGATCGGGTCCATACCAACGCTCACACCCTGATCTCCCGACCGCCTCCTCCTCGCAACCGTCCCACGGTGGGTCGTAGCCGCCTGCAGGCTCCGGTCCGTGCCAAAGCTGTACGATGGCGCGCGCGACCCCACCCTTTGCCGGTGTACCCTCCAGGGCGTAGCTGCCGTCAGCCTGCTCTTCGAAGTACAGGCCATCGATAAACGTCGTTTCAGCTTCGATCAGGTGCCACGTTGCGACGTCTGCAAACCAGCCCGCCTTTTCGAGGACGAGCTCGTACGGCTCTCCCACGGCCCCGATGGGCACCTCTTCCGGCATCTCGATTCGGAGTTGCCCGGGTGGAATATCGAAGAACGGCTTCCCGGCACTCGCCACCCGGATTCGGTCGGCGATGAGCCGCTCATCGCCGTTGACCCTCGTATCGGGCGCAGGTGTACGGCATGGCTTCCAAGCCGGACCCACCAGCGGAACCCCCGGCCCATAGGTTGTGCATTGGTCGATGATTCCGATCAGGTCGAGGAGGGCCGCGATGGGGATCTCACCCTCGAATAGCTCCCATTCCCACTGGTGGAACCATAGATTGAGCAACAGCTCGATCTTGGCGGCTACGCCGTAGTCGAGCGCCCACATCGGCCGACTGACATCGGTCGTGAGGAACCACTCCGTGAAGGGGCCAACGGAGATTCTGGGGCCGATGATGTCGTAGAGCTTGACACTGAATTGGAGCCACGTATCCACCATTGCGTAGGCCGTCAGATCGCGGGCACTCTGCAGCATCTCGCCCGGCGACGTGTAGTCGAACTCGGATGATCCTTCGACCACGCCGCGGTTGTCACGCACGCCGACGGTGAGGGAAGCTTCGGCCGAGGCCGCAAGATTGAGCCCTTTCAGACCGGCCGCGATATCGACAGCCGCGTCCACGTCGAAAGTAACAACTACTGGAACCGGCCCCGCAGAAAACGTCACGAAACCCCACCAGACGTCCGCAGAGAAGCCGCAAGCTACCTCGAGCTGGTTCAATGACGCTGCCGCCCAGGCAGTCAGGGTGGCCAGAGCAGTAACTTTGGGAGCCTTGAAGGCGCGCCACTTGAGCGAGAACTCCATGTCGAACCCGGCGCCAAGCTCTAGCTCGAGACCAGACAGATCGCAGTGTTCCCCGATCGGGCCGCCGGAATAGCCCCAGGTGATCTCTATCCCACTGCCGCCGTTGGCCCCGTCGGCGACCGCGTTGCCAGCAGTTGCCATGATCCGAACACCGCCGGCGTCTCCGTTGAGTGCTTGGACCTCCTGGACCGTGTAGTCGGCATCGGCCAGATTGATCGAGATGTCGCCCTCAGGGAATACGTCCTCGAGAAGTGCTGGCTTCGTGACCACCACCTGGTTGCCGCTGGCCGTATCAACACTCACCTGGATAACTTCACCGAGGTGCCCTTCGGGCGTGTCGGGCGTGACGCCAACAACCACATGCTCACCTACGTCCACCAGGTCGGCAGCCGCGTCAAGGACCATGGTGGCGTTCCCGTCGTCATCGATGGTGACGGACTCGATTTCCTCTTCCTCTGCGATCTCAACGCTTTCGGGGACCGCCAATTCGGCGGCGACAACGGGATGGGCGAACCAGCCAACGATCTCAACGACGAGATGGGTCGGTGCGGCGTCGTTGTATACCGATACCTGGCCGCTGTCGCCCAACCGCACCAAGGCCAGCGTGGTCGTGGCCATGCGGTTCTTGTTGCCGGCGAGGCTGACGATGTCCGGCGGCGTATCGGCGTCGTCTGGAGACCAGACGGTGATCGTGGTGGCGTTGTCGGGATCGATAGCGGTCAGATTGACGATCACCGAATGAGCCTCATCTTCTGCACTTCCTGGTGTCGGGATGCCAGCGTTTCCCGTCACCTGGACGGCCAGCGTGGCACCGGCCGCCATGGGTTCTCCGCCCCGGGTGTCGAGCAGGACACCCGACGTCCGCCGGAATGGGGAGTCGGCCGGGAGCCAACCGACTACGTCCACCGTCAGATCGGTCTCCCCGATCTCGTTGCTGATCAGCACCGCCCCGGCGCCGCTCGGTTCCATGATCACGAGGTTGGTGTTGGCGTGGCCCGGTGTCGTTGAGAGGATGCGGCTGTCGGGGGGGAACTGGTCGGCGGGCCACATCTTGACGGCCGAAGCCTCATCCGATTGGCTTGACGTAACGGTGAGCACCACCGCGCCGACCCCATTGGTGGGAACGTCGGCTACGCCTAGCACGGCAAGTTCAATGGGGTCCTGTCCGAGTGGTTCAGTGTCGGCGGTATTGAGAAGACGTTGCGCCGGCACCGTGGTCAGATCCGAGGCTGCCGGGAACCAGCCGACGAGGTCGATCGTGAGATGGACCTTGCCCTTGTCGTTGTAGACGGAAATCTCGCCATTCTCTCCAAGGCCAGACAGGATGACGGCCGAACGCACCGTCCCGGGCTCGGTGCTCAGACTCACGACTCCCGGAGGAGGAGAATCCGGATCCGCTGGTGTCGGGTACACCGTCAGGAACGACTTCCCGAAGCCCTCGTGCGCCGTGATGCTGAGCGCAACTGCGCCCGCTTCTTCGGTGATGCCGGCGACGCCGACTACGGGGAGAGAAAGGGTGGTTCCGCCATCGAGCGCCCCCGTGGACCCGGGGCCACCGTCCGCGCGCGTGTCGAGGAGTCGCACCGGCGTGACGGGTATGTATCCGCCGTAGCCACCGGACATGATCTCGATCGGTTCGCATGGTGGCTCTGCACAGTCGGGGGTTATTGGAGCCTGTTCCTGAACGTTGGGTTGCAGCCAGGAGAATCGGCCCGGCGCGTCACTTGAGCCGTATTGCACTGGCGCGCCGACCGCAGCGCCGCTGGGCGGGGCCCATGCCTCGACGCCAGCCACCGGCGCGGGAGCGTTCGCTTTGGCGTCCGGCGGATCGACTTGGATCGAACTGGCGACTAGCGCCAAAGTCATGAAGAAAACGACAGATGCGCGGGCCATGCGATACCCCTTCTTGCCCAGCGCCGTGCCAACGCCTAAGGCCGGCTCCATCGCATCAGGACAGTCCTGACTCGCGTGGCAAGGGCACCTCTTGGCCTGCAAGCCCCGTCTGGGCCCGGCATCGCCGACTATTCAACTTTGCTCCAACAGTAGGCCCGAAGATCACTGGCCGAATAGGGGCGAAGTTCCCAAAAAGGCCCAAATCCCGACAATCTGCGTCCACCCACTCGCCAGGTCCGAGGGTCGGCCGGCGTTCTCATACGTCTTCTATGCAGGTCTTGCATCGTCCTTACCCTTGGTTCGTAGCCTCGCGGTGGCGGACCAAGGCGGCCGTGCCAGTTCGTTGCGCACGGAAGGCATCAACCTGTTCCTTGCCGACGGCGCGGCCGCAGGCCAGGAAGTGTTCCACACGCACCTCCACGTGCTACCCCGGTTTGGCGGGGACGGTTCCGGCCTCAACATCCGATATGACCCGCCGCCCGCACGCCGCACACTCGACGCCCAAGCAGCCGAGATCAGCACGCGGCTCTAGCGGTCGGGCCAAAGCCCGGCCTGCTTCGTCGCCACCACGCGACGCCGACGACGAACGTGACGCGCAGCACAAAGGCGCTTCTCGAGGAGCACGGCTACACGATCTGAGTCGTCGGGACGGTCAGCGGGCAAGCCATGCCACGGATCCGGCGAGTCCACCGATCAGTGCAGTCCCGCCGAGCAGCGCCTTGTAGAGGCCACGATTCGGCGGAAGGAAGAACGGGAACGCCGCGGTGGCTCCGAGGAGGGCGCCGCCGGCGACGCTCGTCGCCAGGCCGAGGCCGCCGCCGAGGCGGACGCCGCCCCCGGCCAGCAGCGCGGCGGAACCGAGCGCGGCGAGGCCGACTGCGCCCCACCTCGGCGGGTTCGCGAAAGGAAGCTCGTCCTCTTCGGACACCACGTGTCGACTGCCCAGCTCGCGCGCTACCCGGAACCCACTGAGGGCCGCGCCCTCGAGGAACGAGCGGGGGTCGGTGTAGTCGCCGCAGAAGTGGATGTTGCCCGCGGGTGTCGGAAGATGCGGCAGCACGTCCAGGTAGTACTCCGGCGAGAGCTCGAGCTCCCCGATCGGGTAGCGGGCCACCTTGGCGTCGAGCAGGTGACAGTCGACGTCGTGACCGGACATGATGCGTTTGAAGTCGTCGACCACGAGCGAGATGGTCTCGTCGTCGCTCTTCGCCAGCAGTTCGCGAATGTCGTCTTTCTCGTCGGGCGGGATCGACACGAAGAAGTTGTAGATGATCGGGTTGGCCGGGTTCTCGTCGGCGACCGTGCCATAGGTCGCATCGGCGGCACCCGAGAACACGGTGTCGTCGCAGAGCATGCCGTACCACCGTCGCCACGGGATGTCGCGGTCGAAGAACAGCGACACGACGATGATCGGGCCGTAGTCGACGCGCTCCAGCGCCTGCCGCTTCCAGTCGGGCAGATCGGAAACGAGATCCAGAGCGATCATCGGTGGCGTGGCCACGACCGCGGCCCGCGACCGGACGGCGTGCTCGGCCCCGTCTCGTCGGAAGCGGGTGGTGACGACGCCGTCGACCTCGGTGACGCCGACGACCTCGGCGCGGTCGATGACCCGGTCCCCAAGCCGCTCTGCCATCTCGTCGGTGATCCGTTGCGTGCCGCCGGTGACGAAGGCCATCTGGCCGGTGCTGAAGATGTCGAGCGTCAGGACGGCCCCGATGCCGGCCGATGTCCGCTCCGGCTTGGAGACGCACGCGGCACGCAGGTAGGTGTTGACCAACTTGAGGAACCTCGGCGAGTCACCCTCCTGCAACTCGGCGAGGTTCCGCGCGGCTAGCTCGCGCCAGCGAGGATCATCGGATGAGCGCTGGAAGACCTTGCTCTTGCGGTACGACTTCGACCACACCTTGAGGCCTTCGAGGAGGACGGGCGGCTGCATCAGGAAGCGCAGGGCGTCGTGCAGCTCACCGTCGACGTAGATCGCGGCGGGCACCTTCATCGGGTCGTGGTGGATCCGTTCGATGCCGAGCTCGTCGACGAGGTGAACGAACGACGTATCGGCCTCGGTGAAGAACTGGGTCCCGATGTTGTAGGTGACGTCGCCAGCGGTCGTGGTCTCGACCCGGCCTCCGACGCGGCCGTCCTTCTCGAGGAGCAGGACGTTCTGGTCCCGCAGCATGTAGGCGGTCACCAAGCCGGAGATCCCCCCGCCGACGATCACCGCGTCGTAGAGCTCATCGAACTCGTCGTTCGGGTTCATGATGTGGATGAACAACCTCTCCTCGCCTGCATGGCTAGCCGGTGTTTCGTCCCGAGCGCCGAAGTCGTTCTCAGCAGCCGATGGTTCCCTCATGCCGGCCACGCACAACGCGCAAGACCTGGAGTTGCGGAGCAACTCCCAAGCAGCGCCGCAGGCGTTGCAGTGGGCCCGGCAGGACTCGAACCTGCGGCCAAGGGATTATGAGTCCCCTGCTCTAACCAACTGAGCTACGGGCCCGCTCGAAACTGCAGTGTAGAAGGCGCGACGACTTCTCCCGTTCTTGCGGATATACGCGCCATATTTGGCGCGTATATCCGCAAGAACGGCATGAAACAAGATCACCCTCTTGACACATGTGCAAACATATCGTACTGTTCGATGTAGATCGAACGAGGCAGCAAGGGTAGAACCACATGACAGTTTCCGGACCGAAGGTGCGAGACTTCACCGACAGGCAGCGCTCGCTGAGCGTGAGCGTCGAGTCGGATCCGGTGTACGAGGTCCTGCTGGCGCTGTTCGTGTTCCATGGCGAGAGTGACCACGACCAGTACGAGGTCGGCACCGAACTTGCCCTGGCCGTCCAGGACAACGGCGACGAAACCCTCATCACCGACATAAAGGAGATGGGATCGTGGGCGCAGCTCGGACTCCCGATGATCGGCGTCGCCCACGACCTGCCCGCTCCGCGCACCGTTGCCACCCTCGTGGCTGAGATCCGCCGGATGGATCCAACAGTCTTGCGATCGATGCTGCTGGAGTGCTGCGGACTAAAGCCGTCCCACGGCCATGACAAGGAAACAATCGAAAGAGCTGCTCAGGGCGACCAGGATGCGGTGCGCGAGCTGTTCGGCGAGTCTGAAGTCGCCGGCGTTCTCGAGCGGGATCCGGAGCAGATGCGCGAGGACATTGCGTCGGTCATCGAACGTTTTGGCGATGCCGTCGGCCCGTATCTCGCCGAACGTCAGGCCGTCCTCGACAGGGACGCGGCCGCCACCCGGGCGCTCGCCAAGACCATGAGCCCCGATCGGCTCGTCGAGAAGGTCACCAACGGAATCACCTTCGAGATGCAGCCGCAGGTGAGCGGCGTGCTTCTGATCCCCTCGGTGTCGATCCGGCCCTGGGTGGTGATCTCGGAGCACGAGACGCTGCGGGTGTTCTGCTACTCCGTGGCCGACGAGCACCTCGATGCCGACCCCGATGCTCCTCCCACCTACCTGGTGGACACCCTGAAGGCGCTCGGTGACGAGAGGCGTCTCCGGATCCTGGGGATCCTCGCCGAGGGTGACCTCGGCCTGAAAGAGATTGCCAACCGGGTCGATCTAGCCAAGTCCACGGCCCACCACCACCTGGGAATCCTGCGCCGTGCCGGCCTGGTGCGGGTGATCATCGGCCAGGACGACCAACGCTACAGCCTGCGCGGCGACGCCGTTCCCGAGACGGGTCGTCTCCTTGAAGCCTTCCTGGCGGCTCGCCCCGCCGCCGACACAGAACCCCGAGAGGACCAACAATGAACGGACTATACGAGCTCACCTACGCCGAATCAGTGGCCAACGAACGTGCCCGCCAGGTTGCACGCCAGGCCGATGAGACGATGCTCCTCTCCGGAGTAAACGCGGACCATCCGGTGCGCGCCCGCCTCGGACGAGGCTTGATTCGGCTCGGGATGCGACTGGCCCCGCTCCAGGCGGAGCCACCGCGGCGGCCCCGCGCCAGCACCAACTCCTAACCCAAGCTCGCACGCAAGAGCGACGACCGGCCGATTGCCTCCGGCCGGTCGTTGCGCGTCCGGGCCGATCGCGTCACCCGTAATATCTCCTGGTGCGCAAGGCCGTCGTTGTCATCGCCCTCATCGCCACCGCCTGCTCCCCCGGAGCCACGGCGGATACCGCGCCGCCCGTTACCGCCGTGACGACGACGGCTGCCGCTGTTCCGTCGTCGACAACGACCGCGGCGCCAACGACAACGACCACATCGACAACCACTACGTCAACGACCACGAGCACTACCGTGCCACCCGCTCCGGCCGAGTTCTTCGTATGGATGCCCAACGGCCTGACTGAGGGGTTCGCCGAATCAATGTCGGGCGTCGACGGCATCGAGGCGATCACCGAACTACGGACCGCCACGCTGCACATCAAGGCGAGCCACAAGGCCGACGGCACTCTGGTCGATCAGCCCCGAGCCGGATACGTCATCCCGGTACACGCCGCCATCGTTGCCCCCGAAGGCCTCGAGCACATCGTCGGCATCTCCGACCTGGCACCCGACGAGATCGTCCTGGGTGAGGATTCTGCGACGCTGCGGCGCCTCGAAGTCGGCGACACGATCGATTTCGAGAGGTCCACGATGACCGTCGGCGCCATCGTCCCCGAATCGCTGATGTCCGGCTACGAGATGATCGCAACAACTCCCGAGCCGTTTGTCGAGAGAAGAATGGAGACCAGAGCCGTCCATGTGCTGTACAACTGGTCGCGGTACCGCCTGTCCCTGGAGGTCCGGGCGCGGGTCGATGAGGACGTCACGTATCGGGTGAGCGAGAGGTCAACCAGCGCGGATCGCGGTGGCCTGGCGGTGCGCTCGCAGACGTTCATCAAACAGGTCTTCGGTGAATTCGCCTACAAGCCGACCGGCGGCCGCACATTCGTGATCGACCCGGACTGGATCAATACCAACATCGTCGAGGTGCAGATTCCGCTCCTCGGCCGAACACGGTGCCACCAGGTCTATGCCGACATCCTCACCGACATCATGCAAGACCTGGTCGAAAACGGCTTGAGTGAAGTAATCGACCGCAGCGCGTACGCCGGCTGCTGGAACGGCCGCTACATCGCGAACAGCTACCGCTTGTCGCGCCATGCCTTCGGCGCGGCGGCCGACATCAACATCTTCAACACTCCCGACGAAGACCCCGGCAGCCCGACCCACCCCGAGCTGTTGTGGCGAATGGCCGCAGCAGATGTCACCTCAGGCCACCTCTGGGCCAAGTCGGACGCCGGTCATTTCGAGTACTTCGGCACGCTCGGCGCCGATTAACGCTGCTGCCGCACTCCCCCGTAGGAAACGCCGGCCAGGTCGGTCATATCCTTCTTGAACGTCGTCAGATCGGCCACCTCGAACTCGTTGAGGTGACGGTGCCCCATGGCGCGGGCCAGCACCTGCATCAGCTCCACGCTCGCCTCGAAGAACCGATGCAAACGCTCGGCAGCCACATCGACCGGGAGGCGATCGCGCAGATCCTCGCGCTGGGTGGCGATCCCGACGGGGCAGTTGTTGGTGTCGCAGGCCCGCATGCCGATACAGCCGATCGCCTGCATCGCCGAGTTGGAGACGGCCACCGCATCCGCGCCGAGTGCCATCGCTTTGGCGAAGTCGGCGGCTACACGCAGCCCACCGGTGATTACCAGGGTGACGTCGGAGGCGCCGGCGGCATCGAGATGGCGGCGGGCCCTGGCCAGGGCGGGGATGGTCGGCACCGAGATGTGGTCGCGGAACAACGTCGGGGCGGCTCCGGTGCCCCCTCCCCTGCCGTCCAATATCACGTAGTCGACGCCCACGTCGAGAGCGGCATCGAGATCGGCTTCGATCCGCTGCGCGGAGAGCTTGTAGCCCACCGGGATCCCACCGGTACGCTCCCGCACCTCGGTGGCGAATTCCGCAATCTGCTCGGGACTCGTCCACTCCGGGAAACGGGCCGGTGAGATCGCCGGCATTCCCGGCTGCAGCTCGCGCACCTCGGCAATCTCACCGATCACCTTGTGACCGGGAAGGTGGCCACCGGTACCGGTCTTGGCGCCCTGGCCGCCCTTGAAATGAAACGCCTGCACCTTGGCGACCTTGTCCCACGAGAACCCGAAACGTGCCGACGCCAGCTCATAGAAGTAGCGGTCGTTCGCCTCCTGCTCGGCCGGCAGCATGCCCCCCTCCCCAGAACAGATCCCGGTGCCGGCCAGCTGAGCCCCCTTGGCGAGGGCAATCTTGGCCTCCCGCGACAACGCCCCGAAGCTCATGTCGGATACGAACAGCGGAATGTCCAGCTGCAGCGGCTTGCGGGCCCGAGGCCCGACTACCACATCGGTACCGACCGGGTCGTCATCGAGCAGCGGTGGCCTGGCGAGTTGAGCGGCGACGAACTGGATGTCATCCCACAAAGGCAGCTCGTCACGCGCCACCCCCATTGCTGCCACCGGCCCGTGATGGCCGGTGCGGGTGAGGCCGTGGCCGGCAAGCTCACGGATCTCGCGCACGTGCGGTTCGTCAGGCGTGCCGTGCGGATCCTGGTAGGCGCCCTGGTAGTCGCTGCGGTTGTAAGGCTGGGGATTGTCCCTGGCCCACAACAGAATCTCATCACTATCGACCCACACTCCATCGGCCTCGATCCAAGCATGGAATCGGTGGAGCCGCTCATCGTTGTGGTACTCGCTGACCCCGGTGCGGTAGCGGTAGTCCCAGTTGTGCAGACCACACACGAGGTTCTCGCCGCGCACGTACCCGTCGGCAAGGTGGGCGCCACGGTGCTGGCAGCGCCCGTACATCACGGATACCGATTCTGCGTCCGGCCAGCGGACAATCACCAGGTCGACTCCTGCCACCAACGCTCCAGCCGGCTGCAACGGGACAAGCTCAGACCATGTGGCGATCTGCTCTGGCTGCATCAGACTCCTCTTGGACGATGCGTCACTCTATCCACCATCCGACAGTTTTAAGGGCGTATGCCGCCGAATGCCCTGCTCATGGACCCTACCGGCGTTAGCTTCCTTCCGGTTTACTGCAGGACAAGCAGTTGAGCAGCCGGTGCGCGAACCTTCTTCGAGCACGTCTGGTGCGGGACGAACGGGCAGCCTCCGGCTCCTCGGCACGGGAGTGTCGGCGCGAAAGCGCCGAGGAAGGGTGTTCTGCATGTCGTTGTCACGTCGTGATTTCATCAAGCTGACCGGTTTGGCCGCCGGCACCACCGTCGTCAGTCCGGGCCTGCTCATGCCGGGTACCGCCGGGGTGCGGACCGCCATGGCCCGGTACGTCCCGGCGGCCGTGGGTCTCAGCGACCCCGCGCTGCAGCCGAAGTTCGTGAACCCCGTTCCAGACGCCATGGCGCCCGGCTTTCATTTCAACCCGAGAGGCGGTCGGATCAAGGTCGGTGCCGGACCGGCGATGCAGATGACCGGGCTCACCGACTCGTCCGGCGACATGCTGCCGACACCCGTGTTCGGGTACGGGGTACGACCGGGGGCCTATACCTGGCCGGGACGGACCTTCGAAGTCCACCGCGACGAGGCACTGACAGTCAAGTGGGAGAACAAGCTGCTCGATCCTGAGACCGATGAGTTCCTGCCACATCTGCTCCCGGTGGACACCTCACTCCACTGGGCTTACAGCTTGCACGGCTACGAGGACTACACGATCGAGAACGCCGGCATCCCGATCGTTATGCATCTCCACGGCGGGCACAGCGATTTCCAGTTCGACGGCAACCCCGAGTTCTTCTTCAGCCCCGGCTGGGAAGTGCGCGGGCCGCAGTGGCGCTCCAAGGACTATGTCTACGGCAACGATCAGCAGGCGGGCACCCTGTGGTACCACGACCACGCCCTCGGCATCACCAGGCTCAACGTTTACGCCGGCCTCGCCGGCTTCTACATCCTGCGCGATGACAGCGACACCGGGCTGGAAGACAATCCTCTGGGGCTCCCGGCGTGGCCGTACGAGAAGGCATACGCGATTCAGGATCGGATGTTCAAAGCCACCGGCGAGTTCTTCTACTCGGCGTTCCCGGGCGACCCGTTCTACGACGACTTCATCACAGGCGAGGGTGCAGTCCTTCCGCCCGAGCTGTTCCCCGGAGGCGGCCCAACGGCGCTTGCCGAGTTCTTCGGTGATCACATGGTTGTCAACGGGATGATCTGGCCCAAGGAGGACGTCGAGCCGCGTGACTACCGGCTGCGGCTGCTCAACGGCTGCGACAGCCGGTTCCTGGTCGTGCGCTTCCGGGAGGTCGACGCCGGCGCCACCGATTTTGCCAGCGCCGGTCCCCCGCTGCCGTTCACAGTTATCGGAAGCGACCAGGGCCTCGGGTCTGCGGCGGTACAGACGACGCAGCTCGTGTTCGAACCGGGAAGCCGCTACGACGTGGTGTTCGATTTCAGGGGCCTCCAGGGCAAGCGAGTCATCATGGAGAACATCGGCGGCGACGCCCCCTTCGGTGGAGCCTTCGGCGCCGGCCTCGATCCGGGAGACCTCTTTCCGGATCGCCAAACGGACCGGGTGATGGCCTTCGACGTTGCCGGAGTCGCCGACATCGGCATCGCCTTCGACCCGTCGACCATCGACGCCGGACCCGAGATCGGGGCCCCGGACAACATCCGCCAGGTGGCGTTGTTCGAGGGCATGGATGAATTCGGTCGGCTCCAGCCCCTGCTCGGCGCCAACACCGGCACGCCCGAGAACCCGATCTGGAGCGCGATCGCATGGCACAGCCCGACGACGGAGACCCCGACGGTCGGTGACGTTGAAGAGTGGGAGGTCTACAACTTCACCGGAGACGCCCATCCGGTTCACGTGCACCTGGTCCACTTCGAGATTCTCGGTCGGGAGGCGATCACCTTCGACTCCGATGACGGGGATCCCGGGCAACAGGTCCTGCAGCACAACGGCCTGTACGGGGTGGCACCCGCAATCACCGGCGTGGCCGTCGGCGCGCCGGTCGTGCTGGGGGCCGCAGACGGGTACGTCGAGAACGCATCGAAGGACATGGTGACGGCGCTCCCCGAGCAGGTCACCAGGATCAAGATGAAGTTCGACAAGCCCGGACGCTACGTCTGGCACTGCCACATCCTGTCGCATGAGGATCACGAGATGATGCGTGTCATCCAGGTCATGCCGGTGGCTGTGACGGCCACCGCCAACGTGCCCCAGTAGACGGCGACAGAGAAACAAAACGGCCCGAGGGCCCGGAATTGGCGGTAGCCGCTCCGGGCCCCGGCCGCGAATGGATCACGGACGCGACATTCCGCCTTCCCGGAATTCACCGATGGCCGCCACGAAGTCCGCCGGGACCCGAGTCGGCCGCCCGTTTGTGGTCGTGATGGCGGCATCGACGGTCTGCGTTGCCAGCACTTCATCGCCACGGCGCATCCGCTGGTGCCACTGTGTCGTCACTCGCTTGATTTGCGCCACCGCGGTGTCGACCGTCACGGTGTCTCCGGCTCGCGCCGAAGAGAGAAACTTCGTTTCGATGCGGGTAACCACTATGTGATAACCCATGTCCGCCATCTCGGCCATGCCGAAACCGATCGATTCGAGCAGTTCGATCCGGGCGACCTCGAAGTACTGGACGTATGCCGAGTGATTGAGGTGGTTGTACGGGTCGAGTTCGTAGAAACGGACTTTGATGTCGTGTGAATGGGTCACGGCCGCAAATGTAGCTCAGCGGCCGCCATCGGCGTCGCTGAAGCCGTGTTGCCGCCACGCCTCGTACACCGCGATCGCGGCGGCATTCGCCAGGTTGAGGCTGCGACCCCCCGCCGCGATGGGGATTCGGGCCACGACGTCGGCCGCTTCGAGAATCTCCGCTGGTAACCCCACCGATTCCTTGCCGAACAGCAACGTATCCCCCGGCCGGTAGTCCACGTCCGTGTACAGCGTGTCACCGTGTTGGCTGAAGGCGACGACCCGCGGCGGCTTGACCTCGTCCACGAACCCGGCATATGAGTCGTGGTGGGCAACCGCCGCGTGCTCCCGGTAGTCGAGCCCGGCGCGCCGCAACCGGGCCGCATTGAGATCGAACCCCAGTGGGTGGATCAGGTGCAGCCGGCAGCCGGTGTTGACCGTGAGGCGCATCAGGTTGCCGGTGTTCGGCGGGATCTCAGGCTCGTGGAGCACGACGTTGAACATCGGCGGACCATACCCGGCGCGGACGAGCCTACGTTCCGATGTGGCCGAAGATGTCACCGATCTCAGCGGACCCGGGGATACCCGAATGTGACTGATCCCACTGCTGGTCCCCATCGTGGCTGAGTCCGATGCCGACTTGCCCGATGATGATCTGGGTGGCGCCGGCGTCCGTCTTCACGCCGATGTCCTCGTGGGTCACACCAACGGCCAGCGATGACAGGCCCAATCCGGAGAAGTCACCGGTGGAAAGCCAGCCGCCGAACCGGTCACCGGCCTGGGCAACCCCTCTGATCCCGGGGGTGTCCTGTGACCAGATATCGTCGCCGGCTGCGGTCAGGCCGAGGCTCGAACCGTAGATGACGGCCGCCGATCCGGCTCCGGAGCGCCCCGAAACCGCCTTGTTCGGAACACCGATTGCCAGGTCGTGGTTACCGTCGCCGTCGAAGTCGCCGTACGAGAGCGACGATCCGAAGAGGTCGCCGGCAACCGACGTGCCGAGCACTCCGTTCGAGCCCTGCTGGAAGTGTTGGCTCCCGGACGCCGCCAATCCGGCGCCGGAGCCGTAGAGCACGTTGACGCCGCCGGCAGCGCCTCCCCCCGCTACGTCTGCGGGAACGCCGATCGCCAGGTCCATGTGCTCGTCGCCGTCGAAGTCGCCGGAGGTCAGCGCCGAACCGAACATCTCGCCGGCACCGCGGCCCCCGCCGACACCGGGAGAGTCCTGGGCGACCCGCCACTCGCGCGCCGCGTCGAGGCCGGCAGGCGTGCCGTAGAGGGTGATCACCGCGCCGGCATCCGGATACGTGCCGAGGTCCTGGCCGGGGATGCCGATGGCCAGATCGCTCCGACCATCGTTGTCGAAGTCGCCGGCTGCCAGGGCGGCACCGAAGCGGTCGCCCGCTCCCAGCGACCCGCTCACGCCGGGTGTACGTTCGTGGAAAGCTATCGATGTACCGTCGAACCCGGCGGCCGACCCGTACAGGACGGTGACCATTCCCGCCTCGGCCTTGCCGCGAATTCCTTCGCCGGGCACCCCCACGGCGACGTCGTCGTAGCCGTCGGCATTGAAGTCGCCGATGGCCAGAGACTCGCCGAAACGATCGCCGGTTTCGCCCTTGCTGCCGACGCCGGCGCGATTCTGATGCCAGAAGTTCGAGCCGGAGGCGACGAGCCCGGCAGGCGAGCCCAGGATGAGGTTGATGGCGCCGCCGTCGGGGCTCGTGCCGATCTGCTCACCGGGGACACCGACAACCAGATCGTCGTATTCGTCGCCATTGATGTCGCCGCAGGCCGTGCTGTAGCCAAACTCCTCATCGTTGCGGGGAGCACTGTCCACACCGGCGGTGCGCTGGGTGAACGTCCTGGCACCGGCGGTTCTCAGACCCGAAGCGGTCCCATAGATGACCGTCACCGCACCGGCGTCCACCCGGGTGTTGTCGGTCACGTCTTCCCCGGGCATCCCGATGGCGAGATCGTCGTAGCCGTCACCGTTGTAGTCACAGCCTCGGGGATTCCCCGAGCCCAGAGGCGCGTTGAGCACGGTCGCCGCGTTGAGCGAGTGGTAGGGGTTGATGACGATGCCGCCGGGCTGGTGCAGTTCGAAGTGGAGGTGCGGACCGGTCCACTCGGCGTTGCCGCTGTCCCCGACCCAGCCGACCAACTGGCCGGCCTCGACGCGGGCTCCTGCCTCAATGCCCGGCGCAAATCCCCATCCCAGACCGTCGTCCGTGCTCGGCGTGTCGTTGTTGAGGTGGATGTACCACGATTCCCAGCCGTCGTCGTGGTTGAGTTCGAATGCGCAGCAGTCGCCGCCCTGCTCGTCGTGGATCCAGCCGACGTAGCCGGACGCCACGGCGAGAACCGGGGTCATCTTGGGTTGCATGATGTCGATGCCGTGATGCGTCCGGGGGCATCCCGAGCCGCCGCGGCAATCACCGAAGTTGTCGCCGTAGGTGGCGCCGCCCTGGATCGGGAAGTACATGTCGTAGACCACGACGGCCTCGGAGATGGGTGGCGTCTCGGTGATCATCTCCTGTTCGGGCCCGGGCTCCAGGCCATCGTCGACGGCGAGCGCCGCCGGAAGTGGAAGGAGGAGAAACAGCGCCAGGATGACACCCATAGACCGAGATCCGTATGACATACCACCTACTACTTTCCAGCGCGCACGCACCCCTGCCCTTTAGTCATCGACAAATCGACGCCAATTACTTGATAGCCATTTCGGGTTTAGCACCGGCCCAAGCGGCCCGGAAGATGGAGTTAAGGACCGGTCCCGGGGCCGTCTTGCGACTCGGCAAACTGCTCGTAGTCGGCGACCACGGTGTCCGGATCGCCGTCCATCCTGATCATTCCCTTGTCGAGCCAGATGACTCGCGAACATGTCTCGCGAATGATCCGCAGTCGATGCGACACCATGATCACGGTTCCGGCATGCTCTGCCATGTCCTGGAGCCGGTTCTGGCTGCGCCGCTTGAACGCGGCGTCGCCGACGGCGAGCGCCTCATCGACGAGCAAGAGGTCGGGCTGGACGACGGTGGAGATCGAGAACAGCAGCCGGGCACGCATCCCCGACGAATACGCCCGCATCGGCAGATCGATGAAATCGCGCAGGCCCGCGAAGTCGACGATCTCGTCGAACTTCTCCTCGACGGTGGCCTTGGATAGGCCCAGGGCCAGGCCACCGATCATGATGTTGCGCCTGCCGGACAGCCGGGGCTGCAACACGGCCCCGACTCCGAGGAGGGTCGGGATCGATCGGGCCCGGATACGCCCCGACTCCAATGGAATCAGCCCGGCGATGGCCCGCATGAGCGAACTCTTCCCCGAGCCGTTCGACCCGATCACACCGAGCAGATCGCCCGCTCGCATCTCGAGGCTGACACCGTTGACGGCGCGAATCTCGCTCGATCGAGGCCCGCGCCGCCCGAGGACGAGATCTCGCAGCGAGTTCGTACGGTCGAGATCCGGCCGATAGACCACATGGGCCTCCTCGACGGACAGCGTGATCGGCGCCGGCTCAGAGCCTGCCATAGCGGCGCTCCCCGTTCTTGAAGAACATGAAACCGAATGCCAGGGCGCCGAAAGCCCAGATGACGGCCGAGATCCAGATCTCCGGAGGAGCGCTGACCTCGGCAAGCACCGCCGACTTGGCAAGCGTCGTGAGCGAATACCACGGGTTCAGCGGGAAGTAATCGGCGAGCGACAACACCCAGTCAGGGGGCAGCCTGCCGAATTCATCGGGTTCGGAGAAGCGGGCAACGCTGTAGAGGATGCCAGACAGGTAGAAGAGCAACCGAAACATGATCGGGAGGATCTGCTGAATGTCGCGGAACGTCTCGTTGAGGCGAGCCGCGACGAAAGCGACTCCCATGGTGAACATGACCAATAGTGCGGTGTACGGGATCAGCAGTAGCCAGGTCCAGGTCACCGTCTCCCCTGAAAGCAGTGCCATAACCAGTGCAACCACGAGCGCCGGCAGCAGTGCGATCACCTCTGCCGCCACCGCCGAGACCGGCAGGGCCGCCCGCGGAAACCGGATCGAGCGGATCAGGCTGCCGTTGCTCGTGAGCGATCGAGCGCCGGCCATCGTCGCCTGCTGCGAGAAACGAAACAGGAACACCCCGAGCGTCAGGAAACCCAGGAAGTTCTCGAGTCCCCGGCTCACGTCGAGGAGGGCGCCGAAGACCAGGAAGTAGACACCGACCTGGAGTATCGGGCTCAGCAAGTACCACAGGTTTCCCAGCACCGTGTTCATGTTGCGGGCGCGCAACTCCGAGCGCGGAACCTCCAGAAGGAACTCGCGCAATCGCCACAGATCGCGCAGGTACTGCCGCGGGGTTGCGTCGGCGCCGACGTCGACGAGCCAGCCCTCGGGCACCTCGGAATTGCGGTTGGGTATCACGTGATCACGATCACTTCGACGAACGCACCCCGATTGGGAACGTCGTTATGGAGGGCATGGTGCTTGATAGCCATCACCGGGTTACTCGGCTCCTAACGGCGCGGAGCGTACCACCGGCCCGCGGCCGCGCCGTCGACCGCTAGGTGCGAGTGATGGTGCCTTCCCAGGTGCCGACCTTTTCGCCCTTCAGCGCCTCTTCATCGAACCAGAAGCTGGTGACGGCCTTGGTCTCGGTGTAGAACTGAACGCCATCGCGGCCCATGACATGGAGGTCTCCAAAGAAGCTCTTCTTGTGCCCGCTGAACGGGAAGACCGAGATCGGCACCGGGATGCCGACGTTGACTCCCACCATGCCGGCGTCGATCCGCCGGGCGAACTCCCGCCCGTAGTAGCCGCTCTGCGTGAATATCGAAGCGCCGTTGGCGAACTCGCTGGAGTTGATCACGTCGACGCCCTCGTCGAATCCCGACACCCGCTTGACGTAGAGGACCGGACCGAATACCTCCTGGCTACCGCACGCCATCTCCTCGGTCACGTTGTCGAAGACCGTCGGTCCCATGAAGTATCCGCCCTCATGGCCTTCGACCTCGACCTCCCTGCCGTCGAGCACCAGCTTGGCGCCTTCTCCGATCGACTTGTCGATCCAGCTCGATACGAAGTCGTAATGCTGTTCGTTGACCAGCGGTCCCAGCTCGCTCGACTCCTCATAAGCCGGGCCGATCTTCCGCTCCTGCGCAAGTTCCGTGATAGTGGCCACCAGCTCGTCGGCAATCGATTCCTCCACCGCAATGGCGGGAAGCGCCATGCACCGCTCCCCGGCACAGCCGAACGCCGAGTTGATGATCCGCTGCGCCGTAGCGCGGATCGGAGCGTCCCGCAGCACGAGCGCGTGGTTCTTGGCCTCCGTGAGTGCCTGCACCCGTTTTCCGTTGGCTGCTGCCGTCGAGTAGATGTGCAGACCCACGGCGGTCGACCCGACAAAGCTCACTCCCTGGACCTTCGGGTGCGACAGCAGCCGCTCGGCTTCGTGGCGCGAACAGGTCACCAGGTTGAAGACGCCCGGCGGGAGGCCGGCATCTTCGAGCAGCGCCGCCATCTTCATCGCGGTCTGCGGAACATATGACGCCGCCTTGAGCACAAACGTGTTCCCCGTGGTGACCGCCAGCGGCATCATCCAGCCCATCGGGATCATCGCCGGGAAGTTCCACGGGACAATCCCGGCGAAAACGCCGAGCGGTTCGCGATACGAGACGGTGTCGTAGCCTTCGGCGACGTTCATCAGCGAGTCGCCCATCATGGTGACCGGGGTCGCGCAGGCCAGCTCGACTACCTCGATCGCCTTGAGCACATCGCCGCGCGCCTCGTTGTAGGTCTTGCCCATCTCGGTGGAAAGCACGATCGCAAGATCGTGCAGGTTCTCTTCGAGAAGGCCCTTGAGGCGGAACATCACCTGGACCCGCTCAGTGATCGGCGTGTCCCTCCAGGCGGGGAATGCTGCGGCGGCGGCCTCGACGGCAGCGTCGACTTCTTCGGCGGTGCACTGTGGCGACTCGGCCATGACCTCGCCGGTGCTGCTGTTGGTGATCTCGTAGTAGTTACCGCTTTCGGTATCTTTCCACTCGCCTCCGACTAGGTACTTCAGACGCTCCACCATGGCCGGCTCCTGTTCATTCCGTAGGGATCCACGTGTGCTCGAGGACAGCCGAATTCTAGGTGCCTCCGACTCGAGTGTCGGCAGCGGGCGGGTCGCCGTCGGCGGTCGTCAAAACTCCCGGGGCCGAACAGCTACCGCGATTCGCTCCGGCTATCTGCTTCGTCTCCAATCCTCGACGTTCCAGTACTCCGAGTCCCACCCATTCAGGTCGCCCTGACCCTCGATGCTATTGGCGAAGGCCGACACCGATCCGCGGTGGACCAACGGGATCGTCGAGTAATCGACGATGATGTCGTTCAGCTGGATGACCAGGCCGTCCCTGGCCGGATCGCCTACGGGAGCCGCCAGGAGCTGCGCGTGGAGATTGTCGAACGCAGGATTGGCGAGACGAACGAGGTTGTCACCAGTCCAGTTGTTGGTCGACTCCGGGATTTCCGCGGTGGTCCAAGAGCCCAGGTAGCCCGCCGCATCGGGCGAGCCCGGCCCGTTCGTGTACATCTGGATGTCGGTGAAGAACTTCCAGATCGAAGCGTCGCTGAAGTTCGGATCAGCGAAGAAAAGGGACGCGTCCACATTCGTCATGTTGACGGCCACACCAATCTGGCTCCAATAGCTCTCGATGAGGGCCTGCGTCGCCTGGCGGACCGCGTTGGTCGACGTGACGAATTCAAACTCGAGCGGCGCGCCACCGCCGGGCATTTCCCGCACCCCATCGGCATTCGTGTCCAAATAGCCGTTTGCATCGAGCAGCGCGTTGGCGCCCGCAACGTCCTGGGTGAGACATGAATCGTTGTTGGCGGAGGTTTGGGCGCCCACGTTCCAGATGTTGCACGTGGGCTCAGCGGCGAAGCCATAGGCGGCCGCGACGATCTCGTCACGGTCGATCGCCATCGACATAGCATCGTGTAGGACTTGGTTTTCGAAGAAGAACGGGTTGGGATTCGCCCCGCCGTCGTAGTCCGACGGTGGACTCCCATCGGGGTTGGTCTGGTTGAGGTTGATGTGCTCGACGTTCGAGCTGAAACCGGTGTACACAGTGCCGATGCCTGCGGTCTCCATGTTCTCGAGCACGACCGGATCGACCTGCAAGTTCCAGGCGAAGTCGGCCGTCCCCAACTCGAGGACGGAACGGGCCGATGCGAAGGCACTGCCCCCGCCCCTGATCAGAACCTCACCGAAGAACGGCTTGCCGTCCGCACTGTCACGGTACCTGGGGTTGAAGGCATAGAGGGCTGCGTCATCGGGACGGAACTCAGTCACTTTGTATGGGCCTGTCCCGATCGGACCCAAGTTGGCAGCGGTGCACCCCTGCGCGGCTGCGCCGACACATCCGCCGAACTGGGCCTTCTGGATGATCGGAGCCTGATAGCCCACGAATGCGGTGTACGGATACGGTGTCGGAGCATCAAAAGTGACCTTGACGGTCCTGGCATTGACCGCCTGAACGCTCGTGATTCCGGTGTAGGCCGACGACGAGCAGCCGGTATTTGGGTTCGAGCAGTACTGGTATGTGAACACCACGTCGGCTGCAGTCAACGGTGACCCGTCGGACCAGACCGTGTCGATCAGCCTCCACGTGATCGACCTGAAGTCGGCAGCAACCCCTCCGTTGGCAACAGTCGGCACCCTGGTAGCAAGGACAGGCACCAAGTCGCCTCCCGGCGTCACCTCCGCCAACGGCTCCAGCACCAGCGACGCAGCCAGCAGATCCTTCGTACCACCCCGCAGATACGGGTTGAGCACCGTCGGAGCCTGCCACTGCCGCAAAGTCAGCATCCCACCCGTCCGAGCCGCCACCTCGCAGTTCAGTTCCAGTTCACCGAAACAACGGTCTCGCTCAGGCCCACCATCGAGCCTGTCAAAGCCGGCCTGGCCCCGCAGCAAATCATTGCCGGACCCACCGAACATCCTGTCATCACCGCCGCCACCCAGCAGAGTGTCGCGACCGCGGTGACCATTCATCAGATCCCTGCCACCGCCGCCCAGCAACGTATCCACATTGTCCCCGCCGTAGAGTCTGTCCTGCCCGGAGCCGCCGAGGAGCCGATCCTTGCCGTTGCCTCCATCGAGGATGTCCCGGCCACCTCTGCCCTCCAACCTGTCGTTGCCGTTGTTGCCGCAGATGACGTCGTTGCCGCCCCTCCCGTTGATCGAATCGGCGCCTGCAAGACCAACGATGACATCGCGCCCGTGCGTACCAACAAGCACATCATCGTTCACAGTGCCGACAATCGTCGCCTCCAGTCCCCGACACATCGGCACCGCCACTGCGGTGGACGCGACCGTAGGCAGTGCAGTGAGCAGCAGTGACAAACCAAACAGAACCGTGAATCGTGACTTCATGAGGCCTCCTCCCCTTGACCCGACCATACACGCCCATCGTCAGAGTGACCGGGCGAGAAGGACGCCGCCCCTGGGTCACCCTTGTCCGGGTACCTCGAGTTCCCCGGGATCCACCCAGGGCTCATTGCGTTGGCAATCGGTACGCTGATTACGAGCACAAGGCATCCGGGAGGACAGGAATGGCCAACTTACTCTGGCTCGCCGACGTCGCCCGCCAAGCCGGGCTTGACGTCGAGGAATGCGACGATTGGACGACCCGCGGCCGCACCTATTGCACGATGAGGCCGAAGGGAGTGGTGTGCCATCACACGGCCGGTCCCGCGGCCGGTGATATGCCGAGTCTCAAGCTCCTGATCACCGGAAGGAAGGGCCTCCCCGGGCCGCTTTCCCACTACGGCCTCGGCCGCAGCGGCAAGGTGTACGTGGTCGCCGCCGGCACGGCAAACCATGCGGGCGCCGGAGGCTGGAAAAACCTCGACTCGAATTGCGACGTGGTCGGCATCGAGGCCGAGAACACCGGCAAAGACCCCTGGCCGAAGGTGCAACTCGACGCCTACGTGGTCCTTGTCGCCGCAATCTGCGACCACCTCGGCATCGACACCAGCATGGTCGCGGCGCACCGCGAGTGGGCCCCGAGCCGCAAGCCCGACCCCCACTCGATAGACATGGACGATTTCCGCGGCTGGGTTCAGAACGTTCGATCGGGAACCCCGGCCGCCGTGGCTCCGCCGGCCCAACGGGAACCGGACAGCGTCTTCGAGATCGGCCGGGTGCTGGTCTCGCGACGAATCAACGACTTCCACCCGGACGTACGCCGCGCCCAGGGTCTCCTGGCGGCTTATTCGGCGGTGGGCCCCGGGAGCATGGACGGTGTCGCCGGACCGAAGTTCGAAAAGTCGGTCCAGGCGTTCCAACAGCAGAAGGGTCTCGTCGTCGATGGCGAAGTCGGCGACATCACGTGGCGGGCACTGGAGGGAGCCGACTAAAGCTCGCCGCATCAGGGCGATCCCATGTGGCTCCGGGGGTGGGACTCGAACCCACAACCTACGGATTAACAGTCCGGCGCTCTGCCGATTGAGCTACCCCGGAATGGAGCGGGCGAAATGGTATCACGGCTCGAGCGAGCACAAACCCGCCGGACACGCGAGAATGCAGCCCCATGAAAGGTAGAACCGGTTTTGTCCTCGGTGTCGCCGTTGGATATGCCCTTGGCATCAAAGGCGGCCGCCAAATATACGGCCAGGTGAAGGACGCAGCGTCCCGGGTCGGATCGACGGAACCGGCCGAGACTCTGCGCGACGCGACCGCCGAGCCCCGTTCGAGAGTGCAGCAACTGCTCGGCGATGGGTTGCGAGCAACCAGCAAGCTGCTGCGGGCGAGTTAACAAACTCCGGCCGGAAGGTGAGCCCGCCGTAATTGCGTTTAGTCGCGCCGTCGCTGCGGCAAATCCACCCAACCGACGCAGCCCTGCCCAGGCCGGCTTGGTGTTCCCGCGACACATTTGAGTCCTTTGGCCCTACCGTTTTGGCGAAATGTTGCTTTAATGAGTCAACAAATAAACATATGCGGGCTGAGTCGTGCACGGCTAGCGCGAGGAGAGCAAGCCCGCCCTCACCTCTTGGGAGGCAGCGGTGACGGACAACCCCCCACCCGACCAGCTGACGGCCGACACTGAGACGCCACCGAAACTTCTCGACTTCAACCAGGAGCGGATAAGAACGCTCCACTACACCTGGATTGCGTTCTTCATGACGTTCTATGTGTGGTTCAACATGGCTCCGCTGTCGACAACCATGCTGGACAACGTCGGTTGGCTCACCGACGAGCACATCAAGATCTTCCTGATCGCCAACGTTGCGCTCACGATTCCAGCTCGAATTGTCGTCGGTGCGCTCATCGACCGGTTCGGGGCCCGAATCGTCTTCTCGGGCCTCATGGTCGTTATGTCGATCCCCGCAGTTGTGTTCGCTTTCGGCAACTCGTTCATGCAGCTGCTGATAGCCCGCCTGGTGCTGAGCTCGGTCGGGGCTGGCTTCGTCATCGGCATCAAGATGGTCGCTCAGTGGTTCCCGCCCAAGTACATCGGTCGGGCCGAAGGCTTCTACGCCGGATGGGGGAACTTCGGATCGGCGTTTGCCGCAATGACCCTTCCGTGGTTCGCCATCACCGTGATGGACAACTGGTTCGGCCTGGGCAACAACTCCTGGCGGTGGGCCATGGCCGTCAATGGTCTGGTGATGGGCGTCTACGGAGTCTGGTACTACTTCCTGGTCCAAGATGCCCCGGAGGGAAAGCGGCTCCTGAAGACGAAGAAGGCCGAGCCGATGCTGGTCACTTCGTACGGCGACCTGATCCAATACGTCGTTTGGTCCTTCCCCCTGATGGGGGCGCTGGGAGTGCTCGCCTGGCGCGTCAGCAACGTCAAGATCGACGGCGATCCTGTGATCTCCGACACCGTCCTCTACCTCATATACGCGCTGCTGGCGCTTGTGTACGCCGGCCACGTTTACAAGACGCTGCAGATCAATCTCCCGTATCTACGAGCCGGGGTGCCGGAGGAGGAAAAGTATCACTGGGGCAGTGTGGCCGCCCTCAACAGCACGTACTTCGCCAACTTCGGAGCAGAGCTCGCCGTTGTTTCGATGCTGCCCGCGTTCTTCGAGCTGACGTTCGAGCCGCTCCAGCGCTCCAGCGGAGGGCCGCTGGTAACCGCCACGGTCGCCGGAGTCGTGGCCGCCTCCTTCGCGTTCGTCAACCTGGTGGCCCGCCCCCTCGGTGGCTACCTGTCCGACCGCCTCACCAACCGCAAGAGGACCATGCTCCTCTACATGATCGGCATCGTCACCGGCTTCTTCTTGATGGCATTCATCGGGAAGTGGGACGGCACCATCGACGGCGACGGCCTCAGGACGGTGGTTCCCGCCTTCGGCGGCGTGACATGGCTGGTCGTCGCAGTGGCGATCACCGTCTTTGCATCGGTGTTCGTCCAGGGCGCCGAGGGAGCGACCTTTGCCATCATCCCGATGATCAACAAGCGGATGACCGGCCAGATTGCGGGCATGGCCGGCGCATACGGCAATGTGGGCGCGGTGATCTACCTGGTCATCTTCTCGCTTGTGGACGCCCGCACCTTCTTCTTTGTACTCGCCGGCGGCGCACTGGCGAGCTTCGTAATCACGTACTTCATGCTCGAGGAACCAGAGGGCGCCTTTGCCGACACCCTCGATGTCCATGCCGACGCGGAGGAGCACTGATGACTCAACCATCAGCCCAGAACACGAAACAGAAGTCGCCCGTCGATCTATACGAGTGGGACCCGGAGGACGACGCCTTCTGGGAGAGCGAAGGCAAGAAGGTCGCCAGTCGCAACCTGTGGATCTCGATCCCGAGCCTGCTGTGCGGCTTTGCGGTCTGGCTCTACTGGAGCGTCATCACAGTTCAGATGCTCAACCTGGACTTCCCGTTCACCAATGCTGAGCTGTTCACATTGTCATCGATCGCCGGCCTGACGGGGGCCACCCTTCGCATCCCGAGCAGCTTCCTCATCCGCCTCGCCGGAGGCCGCAATACGATCTTCTTCACAACTGCGTTGTTGATGATCCCGGCCGCCGGCACCGGGTTTGCCCTGCTCAGCCAGGACACGCCGCTGTGGGTGTTCCAGCTGATGGCGTTCCTGTCGGGCCTCGGGGGCGGCAACTTCGCCTCGTCCATGTCGAACATCAGCTTCTTCTACCCGAAGCGAATGCAGGGCCTCTCGCTGGGCCTCAATGCCGGCCTGGGCAACGCCGGGGTGACCACGATGCAGGTCGTTGTCCCGGCCGTCATGACAATCGGCGTGTTCGGCGCCGGATCGCTACTCGTCAAGCCGTCCGGCACGTTGATCGGCAAGATCGAGGTCGGAACCGAGGCGTGGATCCACAACGCCGGGTTCGTATGGCTCGTCTTCCTGATCCCGCTGGCGTTCCTCGGCTGGTTCAAGATGAACAACATCCGGACTGAACACGTCTCGCCGAACATCGGCAGCCCGCTCAGTTCCTTTGCCAAGATCGCCGGGCTCCTCGGATTGGCTCTGATCCCGGCGGCGATCGGACTGTTCCTCATCCTGCCCGATCCGACCGGATTGGGGTTGACGTGGGCTCGCTATCCGGTCATCGCCGGGGTGATCTGGGGAACGGTGATGCTGCTCAAGCAGGTGCGTGGTGAGATCAAGCCCAACCTCGAACGCCAGTTCAGGATCTTCGGCAACAAACACACATGGATCATGAGCGTCATCTACACGATGACATTCGGCAGCTTCATCGGATACTCGGCCGGCTTCGCCCTGGCGATCAAGGTGATCTTCGGTTTCCAGCACATCGAACTCGATGTGGACTCCCTGTGTGGGACGGGCGATGGGGCCATAGCGATGAGCGCCGGTGAATGGTGCCACAAGTTCGACAACCCCAATGGCCCGTCGGCGCTGACGTTCGCCTGGATGGGACCGTTCATCGGTGCCTTCATCCGCCCGGTGGGTGGCTGGATCGCCGACAAGGTCGGTGGGGCCAAAGTGACCCAACTCGTGTCGATCGTGATGATCGGCAGCGCTCTCGGCGTGGCCTATTACATGAACAAGGCATACGCCTCGGCGACTCCGGAGGACCACTTCGTGCCGTTCTTCCTCCTGTTCCTGCTCCTGTTCGCAGCAACCGGGGTCGGCAACGGATCGACCTTCCGCACGATCGCGGTGGTGTTCGACCAGGAGCAGGCCGGGCCGGTGCTGGGGTGGACCTCGGCAGTGGCGGCATATGGCGCATTCATCATCCCCATCGAGTTTGGTGACCAGATCCGCGCCGCAACGCCGCACTATGCGCTGATCGCTTTCGCCGTCTTCTATGCGATCTGTCTGCTTCTAAATTGGTGGTATTACCTCGGACCCAAGGCGGAGTACCAGAACCCATGAGGCTGGAGATCACCCGAAAGACAAATCTTGCGATCATGGTGATGGCTTCCCTCCGCGGTGCCGAATCCCGTGTGAGTGGCAGGGACCTGGCTGCTCGAATTGGGACGTCGACGACGTTCCTGGCACAAGTAGTCGCGCCGCTGGCGCGCCGCGGCTGGATAACCTCCCA
>CAMYIJ010000046.1 GCA_947258375.1 uncultured Acidimicrobiaceae bacterium | reverse complement strand
AACCATCACGGGTCGTCGACTTCCACCCGCGATACCCCGAGTTGGCCGCCCTATCTAGCACGCGACTCGGCGACTGCCGCCCACGCCGTCGCCCCGAGCGCCACAACCGCCCCGAGCGCCGCGATCCACACTCCAGCCCCGACGGCGGCCGTAACACCGGTGCCGTCAGCCTCAGCAATCCGTTCGCGCACGTCGAAGTACTCAAGTAGCAATACGACAGCACCGAACGCTGCGGTGGCCGCAGCGATGTAGTTGACCACCCGGCCGGTCGCAATGCCCCGCAGGGTGAGCAAACCCAGGATGACGAGGACCAACCCGGCCGCCAATGTCAGTTTTCCTTCGGTGCTCTCAGTCCCCGTGGACGAGAAGGCCCGGAAGCCCAGATCCACCGAGATCCAGGTCATCAGCGAGCCGATGACGAGCAACGCTCCGCCGGCAAAGGCTCCGACCTGCCTCGAGACTCTGTTCATTGGTACCTCCCAGTCCTTGCCTCAAGAGAGAAAGTAGACGCCGGATCTCGATGCGTACATGGGAGCTAGCCCGGATTGCGCCCAGCCAATGATTCGATTCGGTCCACGCAGCAAGAGCCTGTCGGCGGGACATGAGACCGCTGGCCACAGCCCGGTCGACTCCGGAATGGCCGCAAACCTCGACCTTCCGGAAAGCCCGCTTCCTCAGGCAGACCCTCCTCCCTTCGCGGCCGTGCATGACCGACCTTGCATCAGGGAGTCCAACGGGCCTGGTGCGGCGAAAGGCGCATACGAGGTGGGTGCGATCACTGGGGAGGCCTGGCGTGTTGAACCCGGATTGGGCGCCGCCGAGGCCACCCGGAAGGTCGTGAAAGGGTTGATCCCGTCAACCGCTTCAGCGTGCAATAACGGTCGCGCCATGCAGGTCGATGGCGGCGTCGGACGACCGTTGCCCTGAGCAAGTGGAAGCCGCCAGATCGCGCCGCCGGGGACCCCACAACATCTGGAAGCTGCGATGATCACGACGACTCCAAGCCGCTCACTAGTCGCGGGCTCGCGACCGTTCACTTCCCGATTCGAACGACGAACCCGCAACACATGTCGCCTTCGGTGGCATCTCTGACCGCGGTCGCGCTGGAGGGGCCGGACGTTGCCGTCCGACCCCTCCGTTCGAACCGTCTCCGCTAGAAGGCGAGTATCCCTCTGTAGACGGTCATATACCGGTTGCTGTCCTTCTGGATGGTGCCGTAGGCGTTGTCCATATCGACCGACCACTCGGGGCCGACGACGCTGCCCGCAATATCGGCGTCGCGCGCCGTTGAGCTGTATCCGTAGTTGGTGCGGTAACCATCAGACGATGACGACCGGTCGGTGTAGGAGTATCGGTAGGTGGATCCCTGTCCCGTCCAATTCACCGCAGCTGCCACTTCGATTGTGCCCAGCTCCGAGCAGTTCACCTCGTAGGTGACACCGTCGTCCGTCTCGACGTACGGTCCTTCTTGGCACCGGGTGCCGAACATCGTCACTGTCGTGTCGATGCCGGCGCTGCGCAGCCTGTTGTCGAGGTGTGAGTTGCCCGCCTCGAGAGCGGCGAATCCGTACCACCACTCCGAGGTGTAGATGCCCGTCGCATCGTCGTACACCCAGACGGAGCGGTACACGCTTACTTCGGAGGATTTGTAGGGCTTGCCGCGGGCGTACTTGGAACGCCCATCGAAGAGCGACACCGAGGTCGACGTATATGACTGGTCGTTGAACTCGTCGAGATACGCCTGCGCCGTGTTGCCGCGGAAGCTGCCCCGGTAGATGACAGGCTTGTTGGTCGATTTCGGCGGCTCACCGATCGAAATGCTGAGGGTGGCCCCCTCCGGCGCCGCGCCGAAAGCTCCCGCCTGGATCAAGTACGTCTCACCTGCATCGGCTGCGAGTAGGGCTCTTGATTCGACGCCGAGTGAGGTGTCGTCGACACACTTCACCAGGTTGAGTCCGGCAATGTCTGTGCCCTGCCATATGGCCAGAACAGTGTCGAAACCGGATCCCGTGGTGTCGATCAGGAGCGTTTCCGCCTGGTCGAGCGTCAGGGCATACCAGACCGTGTTCGCCATCGGTGCGCAGACTTCAACGGGCTCACCAGGTTCGACGGTCGCGTCGAATACGCCAACCGAGTCTTCGAACGGCACACCGTTCACCAGAGTGGGTCCGGCGAAGTTGTCGTTCGACGGTTGAGCCAGCGCCGGCATCGCCGGCAAGATGGCCAAGAGTGCCGCCAGGACGGACATGGAAGCGATGCGATTTCGCATCTCCATCCCTTTCTCCGGCCCGATGGGCCGGGAGTTCTCCCATTTGGGATCGCGCTACATGCGCGATCCCTTCACATTACGCCTGAATTTCGAAGATGTCAATAGCTATTGCTGACATAGCTATTGACAGATCTTGGCCGAACTGCTTTACTGAGCCCATGGCCACCCTCGACGCATCAATCAACCGGCTCCTCGGTGCCCTCACCGACATCGAGGCCGCCGCACAAGACAACCTCGAACGGAGCCGCCAGCTCCAACGACGCGCCGGCAAACTCCGCCAGCAACTCCAGACAGGAAGGAACCTTGTTGAGCTGGTCGAGACCGAAGATACCCCCAGGATGGTCGAGCTGATATCGACCAACATGGCCACTCTCGAGACCGCCGGCGCGGAGTTCCGAGCCGCGGAAGCCCTCGCCCTCCGCGCCGAGGGACTCACCATCGAAGCCATCGCGGAGCTATTCGGCGTCACCCGCCAACGAATCTCTGCACTCCTCAAACAGAAGGCCGCCATCCGAGCGGGCTCGCAGCAGTGACCGGCGCCGTCCCGGTCGCCGACAGAAGCCATCATCGGTCTACCTGAAACCACCTTGGCCTGGCGTCGGGTTCAATCGAGGCGAGTCGCTCCCCCACTCCGATGGGCGACCCTGAACCGCAGGGTCATTCCAGGGAATCGTATGGCGGCGGCGAACGCTCCGACGAAACGCCGACCCGGCGTGACACCATGTCCCTTTGACGAGGGCGCCCGGTGGAACCAAGATCACCATCCGTGCAGGCATTTCAGGACACCCCCGACACCGGCAATCTGACAGATTCCCTTGCCGAGCTATCGGGGCTCGGACTCTCCGACTGGTTGTGGGCCGGAGGCATCCTGCTGACATCCGTCGCCGTCGGCCTCGCGATCGGGCGGCTGGCCGCCCGATTCATCGATCGGCGGACGAGCACGTTCATCGCTCGCCTCGTCGGCCGGTTCATTGCGGCCGTAGTCATCGCCGTCGGCTTCGTCTATGCCGTCAACCAGCTCGGTGTGTCGATTGGTCCGATGCTCGGTCTGCTCGGCCTCGCCGGCCTTGCGATCGCGCTGGCCTTCCAGGATCTCCTCGAGAACATCATCTCCGGGATCTTCATGTCGCTGCGACGGCCTTTCGATGCAGGCCATCAGGTCTCGGTCAACGGCTTCGAAGGAACCGTAGAGAGCATCAACCTGCGGGAAACGGGTCTCGTCCGGTTCGACGGAGTCCGGATCCATCTCCCCAACGCCGCCGTTTGGTCCAACCCCATCATCAACTACACGGAACTCGGGACGCGACGCACCACCCTCGAAGTCGGAGTCAGTTACAGCACCGACCTCGACGCTGCGCGTTTGGTGATGCTGGACGTGATGCACGGCGTCGATGGGGTGGCCGAGGACCCGGCTCCCGAAGCATTCGTAAGAGAGTTCGGTGACTCCTCGATCAACTTCGCCCTCCGCTTCTGGCACGGCGCCGACTTTGCCATCGAATGGCGGGTACGTGACGAGCTGATCCGGGCCCTCAAGCGCCGCTTCGACGCCGAAGGGATAACGATCCCGTTCCCGCAGCGCGTCGTCCACATGACCGAATAGACGCAGAAGCAGGTCCTGGTCCGATTGTCGACTCGATATCAGCCAGGCGATTGGGCGGTCTCAGTGCCTCCCAACGCCGTGATCTCGTGGGTTGCCAGGGTCGGGAGGACCCTATCGGGCCTCTCCATAGGGTCGCGTGATGATCTCGAGGTTGTGGCCGCTGGGATCCTCGAAGTAGACCCCACGTCCGCCATGAAGGCGAGCCCGACACTGCAGGTCGTCCATCGGATCGCCAGCCGGTCTGTTCTCCGCGCAAAGTGTCAGGCCTTCCTGCCCTACCCAGATGCGGGCGCCTCAGCAGCGTCGGGCGGCATGCGATATTGCGAGCCGGGCTCCGGCGTCATCTTGTCATGGAGGTCCACCGGGTCCTTCGTCTTGCGGCGCACTCCGATGTTGAGAACCTCGACGAACACCGAGAATGCCATTGCCGAATAGATATACCCCTTTGGGATCTTCTCCCCGAAGCCCTCCGCGATCAACGTCATCCCAATGAGCAAGAGAAACGCCAGCGCCAGCATCTTCACCGACGGATGCCGATTGACAAACTGGTAGATCGCGCGCGATGCCCACAGCATCACGACCACGGCAGCGAGAATCGCGATGATCATCACGGCGAAGTACTCGGTCATACCAACGGCGGTTATCACCGAGTCGAGTGAGAACACGATGTCGAGAAGCATCACCTGGGCGATCACGGCAGCAAACGTCGGCACCACCTTCTTCTCGATGTGCTCATCCTCTCCCTCGAGCTTGTGGTGGATCTCCTTAGTCGCCTTGTAGATCAGGAAGAGACCACCGGCGAACAACACCAGGTCCTTGCCGCTGAAGCCGCGGCCAAAGACTTCGAACAACTCGTTCTCCAAACCGATGATCCAACCGATTGCCAGGAGAAGCAGGACGCGCATCCCGGCGGCAGCCAGAATGCCCGTTCGCCGGGCACGGTCTTGCTGGTTGACGGGGAGCTTGTTCGCCAGGATCGATATGAAGACGACATTGTCGACGCCGAGGACAATCTCGAGCGTCAACAGCGCCACGAGCGCGCTCCAGCCTGAAGGGTCATTAAGCCATTCCATGGGACGCATTCTTGCCCAGTGCCGACTGCGGTCAAACTCTGGTCTGTGTAGCCGCTGCCCAGGGGGCGGTCGTGCCCAGCGCGTCCACAAGTCCCTGATCCCGATCGCAGATGTTCCGGCTGCTGCCGCTTGCGGACGGCGCCCGATGGCTCAGCCCGGCGAAGAGTCCGGCCGGCCGTCGGTCACGGACTGGGTGCGGGCTCGCACCACGATCTCGTAGTTCTCGTCTTGTTGGGTCGAAGCCGCCAGATACTCAAATGCCGCCAGGTCGGCCGTGGTGAAGTCCCCTTTGATGAAGCTTCGCGGCCACAGCCGCCGCGCCTTGACCACGCTGATCTCCGCGCCGAGGATCGACAGCTGGGCGGCAAGGAACAGAAAAGCCAGCAGGGCGATGATCGCCGCGAACTGGCCATAGGTCTCGCCGGCACTCTGCTGCTGGTTGATGATGTAGACCGACCCGAAGGTCTGCAGGGCCCACCACGAGACACCGCCGAAGATCGCTCCGGGCCACAGGTCGCGCCACGGCAGCTTGACATCGGTGAGCAGCTGGAACGCGAGCAGGTACAGCAAGATCGACACGAGGGCGCTGCCCGCCCAGATCGCCAGCTTGCCGGCTCCCGGGATGACGTCCACCAAAGACGCCACATTCGAGGCGGCGATAGAACCCACCAGACCGCCGCCGAGCAATCCCAGCATCAGCACCCCCTTGATCCGGCGCTTCAGCAACTTGGGGCGAGCGATGCGAGGCAGATCCCAAACGTCGTTGAGCGCATTCTGCATGGCGTCCACGATGCGCAAGCCCGACCAGAGGGCGATGGCGAGCCCGATGACGATCGCAATGACCGAACCCTCGAGCCGGCCGGCGGTGTTACGGATCGTGTCGCCGACGACCGGGATCTGGTCGGCGGCGGCGTCGGCGAACTCTCGCTGTTGATCCGGATCGGTGATGACGTAGCCCAGAATCGACGTGAATGCCAGCATGAGGGGAAACAGCGAGAAGAAGCCGAAGTACGCCACCAGCGAGGCCAGGTAGCCGGCTCTGTCCTCGACGAACTTCTTGACGACTCCCAGCGGAAAGCCGGCCCACGCCCGTTGCCGCTGATACTGATCGAAGTCGCGCAGCAGTCGCTTGAAGCCGCCGGGCTCGGCGTCGGCGCCAGACTCTCCCGGGATCGTTCCGGGTGGCGGATCGCTGCTGGATGCCGGCTCGGTCGACGACCGCAGCCAACTCTCAAATCGGTCCCATATCGCTCGCATCACAGCGCCGACCACGGCGACCGTCAGCAGCTTCGACACCAGCCCGGATTCGACCCCACCCGATTCCGATTTCCTTGTGACGTTCACATTCTTCCGCATTGGCGTGATGGCTCAGGATAAACGTACCCGGCATCCAGGACGGCTGCCTCCGCCCACCGGGGCCCGCCCCCGGTCTCCTGCGAGGTTTGCGCCGATGCGGTGCATCGGAGCTCGGCTGGGTGGCGGACCTTTCAGGCGATAGGACTGTTGTTGAACGAATGAGAACGGATTACAGGGACCGAATGAAGTGACGCTTGCGGTTGTCCGGTATCAGTTGGCTTCTCATCAATGGGCCGATCACCGCGACAGCATCTGCCTCATCCTCCCCTAAAAGCCGGCGGTACCCTCCGTCTGCTCCGGATGTTTTACAGCCTCACGATGAGTTCGCCGGCAGTGTCTCGCTTCGTGCGTCCGGCTCCGCCCACACCACCGGCACCAGTACCTCGTTGTGACGCATCGCTGCGGGTGTGAAAGGACCGTTGTAGACAGCACTGACCGACGTACCTGCCATCTCCATCCCATCACGCTTCAGTGCATCGAACAGAGCCCTCTCCGCCCGACGGAAGCGCGCCTCGTTCGGGCGCCCTCGATAGCGCCGCACGGCGTAGATGCCGGCCGGAACACGGGCGATCTCAACGTCATCGTCAACAGGACTCGGCAAGTTGTCTTCTGTGTAGGCCCGCTCCATCACGAACCGATACCGATAGCGATCGTCGTCGACTCGCTCACGCGTGACGGGAACGGTCATATTCATCTTTGCGCCCTCAGAGTTGCGACCGAATATGAACCCCGCCAGCAGCCTGAACGCCGCGCCGCCGGTGGAGTCGAAGTCGCCGGAGACCGTGGTTTCGGCAGCCAGATACGAGTCATATTCACGGACCTCGTATTCATCGAACTGCGCAACAACCCGATAGTCGGGCTGCTCATATCGTTTCATGCAACTTATACGACACCAAGGCTGCGCCCGTATCGCAGATTCCGGGATCCGTCCGCAGCTAGTTGGAGGTGACCCCAGGCCGCAGCGGCCGCGGTGAGCTGCGCGATTGAGGGCATACTCGTCTTTCCACATCCTGCGTTTGTGTGGCGGGACATCCAGTCGGGTTGCGATTGACGAAGTTGGGCCGCGTACCGCGCCATGAGACCCCCGGAACATCCCCGAGAGTTCTGCAAGAGTTTCGGCGGTGTTCCTTTTCTCGCAAGACCCTTCCGATACATTCGGCCTCATCCGAACCGAGAGGAGTACGAACGATGAGATCCCGATTCAAACTGCTGGCCGGCCTGGTGGCAGCGCTGGCATTATCGGCAGTGGTGCCGGCCGCTGCTGCCGACGGAGCGGCCTCAGACAACAGCCCCGGACAGGTGGTCGTCGCCGATCGGGCCTCCGGAACGATATCGGTGATCGACGCCGGCACCGATCGACTGATCGACTCCTACGAGTTGCCTGCAGGCGACAATGCACCCGAACCGATGTATGTCACGTACGTCAAGTCCGGTCACCGAGTCTTCGTCGGCGACCGCGCCAATGATCGGGTCGTGGTCTTCGACGCCGACGACTACTCGGTGGTGGCCACGATCACCGCGGGGTCCGGCGTCTTCCACCAGTGGGCCGATCCGCTGGACAGGCAACTGTGGGTGAACAACGACGTGGACGACACCACCACCGTGATCGATCCGAAGGAACTCACCGTGCTGGGCACGGTTGCGATGCCCGCAGATCTGGTTGCGGACGGTTTCAAACCCCACGATGTGATCCTGGATCCCAAAGGGAGGTTTGCCTACGTCACGCTGCTGGGCGGAATGTCGCACGACTGGATCGTGCAGTTCGATACCGAGACTTTCGCCGAGCTGAATCGGGCCGCGGTTGGGCTCGACCCGCACGTGTCGCTCACACAACGCAACAAGCTGATCTACGTCCCGGCCCAGGGCAGCAACGTCGTGACGGTCCTGGATCGGAGCACCCTGGCGCTCGTTGCCGAGATCACAGTTCCGGGAGCCCACGGCGCCGGGATGAGCCCCAACGGCAAGGTGTTCTACACGACCAACCTTCCCGGTGGCGGCACCGACGGCCTGTTCGCCGTCGACACCCGGACCAACACCGTGATCGGATCTACCCATACGCCGTATCCGGTACCACACAACCTGGTCGTGGCGAAGAACGACAAGCTGTTCGTGACCCATTCGGGCGCAACGTCGGACAAAGTGACCATCTACGACGTCACCACGGCCAGTCCCGTTCCCGAGTTCCGCGCCGAAGTGACCGTCGGCTCGAATCCCTTCGGGATCGCCTACGTGCGTTAGTGGAGCGACACAGGATCTGGTAGCCGAGAGGGGCCTTCACGGCCCCTCTCGAGCGTCAGCAGATCGAACGACAGACCGCGCCGCGGTCCGTCGCATCCGCCGACCCTCAGTCGAGCGGGAGACCCCGAGGCAGTCGCTTGTCGCCGTCGAAGAACGGCAGGTCGACCACGTCTCCTGCAAACTCACCGCGCGTTCCTCGCACGACTGCGCGTCGTCCCAGCCACCCACCTTCGATCGGGCCATCGAAACGGGCATAGCCGATCCCCACCTCCAACGTCGGCGACCAATCACCCACCGTCACCTGGCCGACCACCTCGCCATCGACGAGCAGCTGGTCGCCGGCTACCGGTTGGCCGTCGGCGCAGGTCACGCCAAAAAGGAGCTGGTCGCGCCCGGCTTCGATTAGAGCGGCGCGACCGATGAAGTGCGGGTTGTCGAAGTTGACGAATCTGCCGAGGCCGGCCGCGAACGGTGTCATGGTGCGATCGATGTCGGTGCGATTGTCGAGTATCCCGGCCTCGACGCGACGGGGCCCCATCGAGTCGCCTGCACCCATTGTCATCCCGAACGGCTCGCCGCACTGCATCAGGTGATCCCACAAGGCAAGGTGATCGAGTCCGGCGTGTCCGTAGATTTCGATACCCAGCTCCCCCGTCCAGCCCGAGTTGGATACCAGTAGCTCTTGGCCGCCGAAGTTGAACATCTTCACTGCGAAGTAGCCGAAGTCGTCGGGCACCGGCGCGCCCGACGCGGCGGCGAGGACCGCATGGGACTTGGGCCCCTGAATCTGGAGTACGCGCGAGCCGGGGTCCGACACCTCTACATCCATGCCGACGGCATGGGCCGCCAGCCAATTCTCGATGTCACCGTCGGCCTGCACATACCAGAAGTGGTCGTCCGCGAGCCGCATGAGGACGCCGTCCATCAGAATCCCGCCGTCCGGGAGACATGCCAGGCCATACACGCCACGCCATCGGTGCATCGGGGCAATGGGCCGCGTGAACACCCGCTCCAGCAGCCGAACGGCATCGGGGCCCTGGATCGAAACCGGCCGCTCTGGGACGTCGTAGAGCAACACACCGGTGCGCAACTTCCAATAGTCGGCCATCGGGTCCGTGCCGAGCGAAACCGGATACAGGCGATTGGCATACACCGCGAATACGACCTCGGGCGCACCCCACCGTTCGATAAAGGGCGACTGCTCCTTCCGCTTTTCGCTCATGCGGACGATCCCGTATTGCTCCGTGTGGACAATCTTCTGTGCGGTCACGCGACCTCGATTCTCGGCTGGCGGGGTGGCCCGTCGCCGGAGCCTACGAGTAGCGGTGGGCCGGTTCAACAAAGGGCTCGGGCGCCGACCCTGTTCTCCGAGTTCTCGGAGGACACCTGGCCACCTGACCGCCGTGAACAGTTGAGGGACCTGGCGGCGGTCGAGCGCTCGGATGGGAGCGGTTGCAGCTGTGCCTGGTCTCCGAATACGAATTCGGCAGTTGTCCAAGTGGGAGCGCCCGTTCGTGTCGAGGTAGGCCGCCCACTCCTCACCGTATCGGGCCGTAAGCTCTCCCTTCTCCCGGGCATCCTCGACAGGCGACCGCTCACACCCTGTTTCGTGATAGGCGTGCTTTCGAACGACTCATCAACACTGCCACCAGACTTGCGGCTTCCATGCGCGCCAAGCGTCGCCGGATTTGGTGAAGGGCTTCGACAAGGTCATGAAAACCGCAGTCCGCTTCAAGGGTGAACGGGTCGAAAAGGGCCTTGGCGTTAGGCGCGATTGGCCCGAGATCAAGGAGCGGTACCGCGCGGCCGAGTGATAGCAGGTGGCCTAGATATCTGTGCCGCGATTCGCCCGAACTGTGGAAGCCCAACGCGCAGACGGGCGACGCACAGGACCTCAACCGGCCTTTACTCCACGACCGCCTGGTCAGATGATTCGCCCCCGGCCCGTTGCGCTCTGATTTCAGCGCCAATGTCGTGGACAGCGGCTATATAGAGATCAGCGTCGATTTGATGACCGAAACAGACGTCCGCAGGAAGCCGGCTTCCGTCGAAAGTTGTTGCGACCATGCGAGGGCCAAGGGAGACCAGGCTGATCCACAACCCGAACGGGACCGTCAGCAGGCCCCACCACCCCCAGCCGAGAATGAACGGTGCGACGATCGTTGCCAAACCGATGGTCAGGCTCACTGGACGCCGCACCGCCCGTGTGACCGCAATGCCCTCGACGTCGGCCGTACTAGCGGCGATGCGGTCGCGGCGAAATGGGAGGACTCCGAGAATCGTCCGAGGCACTTGCCACTCCATGACCCCGTTGGCGATCGCCATCTCGGTCCGCACCCACCGGGCCAGGTTGTGGGCGGGTATCACCATCGGAGAAACGCTCAGGTTGGCGTCGGCATCGTCGCCCATGATGACATTGAACAACTGCCGACCATGGAGGCGGTAGGGCCAGATTGCCCAAGAAGATCTGGAACCGCTTGTCGCCGCGAGTTGGTGGTCAGCCGGGCTGAGCCTCGGTTCGTTCAGACGGCTCGACAGTGACCAGAGCCAGGCTGCGCCCGTACTCCTCGAGCCGGATTCGGGACGGTCGCCGCCCCACCCCCGCCGCCCACAGCATCGTTCCGATCATGAGGGGATGGCGCTCGAGCCGCAGCTGCAGAAAGTCGGCGATGGCACCTGAATCGGTGATCGTCTCTGCCGACCCCAGAAACCTCGACCGCCCGATTCGCACCTCGACACGAGGATCGGCGACGAGGTTGCGGTACCAATCGGCCGCGGTGCCACGAGCCGACCCGATGCAGATCGCGCCGTCCACCCGTTCATACTGGAGCGGCGTCGTACGCAGCTCCCCGGTGCGTCGGCCCACGGTACGAAGCAACAGCACCCTGCTTCCGATGAGCCCGCCGAGACCAACGGCATAGAGCAGCCGCGGCGGGGCCGACACTGCGCGGTATACGAGGCGGTTCACGGCCCGGGCCCGGCAAGCGGTGCAGCGTGCCGGGCAAGTAGCCGCGCCCGGCCGTGCCGCTCCAATGATTCCTCCAAGGGAACTCGAACCGTCCCTTCCCGCGACACGACCACACCTCCACGCTAGTGGTCAAGGTCGGCGGATGATGATGACGAACCGGTAGATGGCCCGAGACGCCCACAGCGTCACGATGGCGGCGGCGGTTGCTGCCACCTCACCGCGCCGCCACTCCCGGATCTGATCGCAATCGGTAGTGTTGGGGCGAGAGGCGACACCGAGAATGAGGTTGAACACGGAGTCGGTGGCGAGGGCCTCGAGCAGGCGGCCATGGGTCACCCTCGGAGCCTGGATCGTGGCGCTCCTCGTCGCCGGTTTCCTGTCCTCGGCCTATCTCGCAGATGCGCTGACCACGGACATCGACTTCACCGACGAGCCCGAGGCGAAGCGGGCTGCCCGACTCGTCGAGGACCGGCTACGTCAGCCCTCCTTTACCGAAATCGTCGTGGTCGTGTCCGACTCGCTGACGGCAACGGATCCCGCCTATGCGACCTATGTCGCCCAGCTGAGGTCCGCGATCGTGGCCCTCGGTCCGCAGATCGTCACCCCCGAAATGGTGGCCACCTACCGGGAGGTGCCGCAATTCGCATCCGTGGACGGCTTTACGACCCTGATATCAGTGCAGATGGCGGCTGACACGGTCGCCGACATCTCCGCCGGCGCCGAGAAGCTGGCGACCGCCGTAGACGGAGTGGCGGCGCCTCCGGGCTTGCGGGCTCTTCGGGTAGGACCAGGCACTTCCAACAACGAGTTCAACTCCCTTGCCGAAGAGACGCTGCGCACCGGTGAGACCTTCGGGGCCGGTATCGCTTTGATCGTGCTGCTCATTGTGATCGGAGCAGTGGTCGCCGCCGTGCTGCCGCTGGCGTTGGCGATCGCGGCCATTGCGGTTGCGCTCGGAACCGTCGCGATGATCGGCCAGGCCTTCGAACTGAGCTTCTTCGTCACGAACATGATCACGATGATCGGCCTCGCCGTCGGCATCGACTACTCGTTGTTCATAGTCGCCCGCTATCGAGAGGAGCGCGCCCGCGGCCACGAAAAGCTGGACGCCATTGCCCGCTCCGCCGCCACTGCGGGGAGGGCCGTATTCTTCTCCGGGGCGACGGTGGTCCTGGCCCTCATGGGCATGTTCATCATGCCGAACACGCTCTTCCGCAGCCTCGCCACGGGAGCGATCGTCGTGGTTCTGTTCGCCGTCCTCGCGTCGACCACGCTGTTGCCGGCCGTCTTCGCGCTGCTCGGGGACAGGATCAACCTGCTTCCGGTCCGGGGGCGGGCGTCACTGGAGAACGTCGACAAGGTAGGCGGCATGTGGGACAGGATCACACGCACAGTGATGGCGCGGCCGCTGACGTTCCTCACGGTCGGTGTCGCCTTCATGGCCGTGATCGCAATCTCCTTCTTGAGCCTGGAGACGGGCTTCGGCGGAGTGTCTGCGCTGCCCGAGGATTCACAGGCCTTCGAAGGATTCACCACGCTCGAGCAGAACTTCCCCGGCGGCCTTGCGGAGCCGGTCGAGGTAGTCGTTGATGGCACGATCTCAACCGATGTCCTCGCCGAAATCGACGAACTGCAGGCTGCCATGGATGCCGACGGCTCCTTCGGCCCGGGGACCGTCGCGGTGAGTGCCACCGGGGATCTCGCCGTCCTTACCGCGCCGTTGATCTACGGGGACACCTCCAGCCAGGCGGCCGTCGACGCGGTGCAACGGCTCCGTGAGGAGATCGTGCCCGGTCAATTCGCCGGATCCGACGTCGAAGTCCTGGTGGGCGGATTCACCGCGTTCACGCTTGACTTCTTCGACGACGTCGACACGTTCACGCCCATCGTGGTGGCTTTCGTGCTCGGCTTGAGCTTCCTGCTGCTGACCGTCGTCTTCCGGTCGATAATCGTTCCGATAAAGGCGATCCTCCTCAACCTGCTGTCGGTAGCCGCCGCCTACGGGATGCTGGTTCTCTTCTTCCAGCAGGGCGTCGGTCCGGACTGGGTCAAGGACATCTCAGCCACCCTTGGCTTCAGACAAGTCGAAGCCATCGAAGCCTGGCTGCCGCTGATGCTCTTCTCTGTGCTGTTCGGCCTGTCGATGGACTACCACGTCTTTCTGCTGACACGGATCCGCGAGGCGTTCGATCGCACCGGCAGCAACTCGGAGGCTGTGGCCCACGGATTGCGCACCACAGGAGCCATCATCACCGGAGCGGCGCTGATCATGGTGGCCGTCTTCGGGGGCTTCGCCGCCGGAGATCTGGTCGCCTTCCAGCAGATGGGCTTTGGCCTCGGAGTTGCCGTGTTCCTCGACGCTTCGATCATCCGCTCAATACTCGTCCCGGCAACGATGCGGCTCCTCGGCGACCTGAACTGGTACCTGCCGAGTTGGCTCGACTGGCTCCCCGAGCTGGACATCGAGGGTCATGAGGCCGCGGCCGCAGCCCACGCCGGGGACGCCCCTCGCGTCGACGTCGAGGTCTAGCCGTATCGACATCCGGCGCAGGTGGTCGGCGGGTAGTGCCGGCAGCCACTCTGTCGACGAGGGCCGCCCATCCGACCGCACAGGCAAGTCCCGCACGCGTCCACCATCTTGAACATGGGGCACTCGGGTTGGACCGCCGCTACGCCTTGGCCCCGGCTCAGGCTCGCTTCTCGATCTCGGCCATGACCTTCGGCAGGGTTCTGTGCCGCCAAGTCCACAACATGGCTCCCCTAGCCAGGTGGTTGAGCACGGGGATCCGTGTCTCGAACTCGGGCCGGACAGTCACGTCGGTGCCACCGTCGGCCTCTTCGAAGATCCAGGTCGACGACACCGGACCGCCCGTCAGGAGCATCTCTGGTCCTCCATCGGCGAAGTCCCATTTGAACCGCCGGCCGGGGTCATACTCCGAGAATGTGCAGGTCCCGCCCCCGAGGTTCTTCCCCAACACCCGGTAGTAGTACCGGAACTTGGTTCCCACGCCGTCGGCGGTCTCCTCGACGACCTCGGTCTTCATGAATCGGCTTGGCTGAGCCTCGGGGTCGACCACCGCCGCGAACGCTTTCTCCGGGGGTACGTCGACGTGCAGAGTGTGGCTGTAGTCCTTCATGCACACCTCCTCCTCTACACGAAACATACACCCGCAATTGGCGAGCGAGCATGAAGCAGAAGCCCGTTTTTCTGCCGACGGCTTCCCGCCCCGGGAATCGAACATCTCGGTTACGGCGGCGGCCGAGTCGACATCCATGACGAGCGTCATCCTGCTGATTCGAGCGCCCGGTTCGCCCCGTCCGCGTGGGCGTACAACTGCTACCAGCGGCGTCCGTGGTAGTGGCAGGAGAAGCAGTTGTCCCGGTTACTACCCATGCTGCCGGTGTGGCAGGTGTTGCACCAGTTCCATCCGTTGACGTCCACGTCCTGGATGCTGTTGTCGGTGAGGTGATACGGGGTCGGATCGTCATCGGACGGTACTGCGGTCAATCCGTCGAACGACAACACCGTGGGAACCGTGTGGAACAGGTTGCTGCTGACGTGTGCATTGTGACACGACAGACAAGGCACGATCATGTTGCCGCCGCCACCGGTGGTCCAGCCGTAGCCCGCCTTCAGAGCCGCGTTGCCCGTCCCCTCGCCCATCCCGTCACCTGCCAGGGTTGCGTGAACATCTTGGAGCTGGGTGGTCGGCGCCGTGATGTCGGCACTGAAGGACCCGTCATGACAGTCGACACACCATTCGGTCATTGTGTCGCCTCCCGGAAGCGTGAGGAAACCACTGCCCGGAACCCGTCCGTCCGTCGGATCCGGATCAGGAATGACCTTCTGGGCCGCATTCGCCGCGTGCGGGTCGTGACAGCTCGAGCACTCGATCACTGCACCGCTGACTGCCTGGGCGCTCGCTTGCACGTCGTGCCTGTCGTTCAGGTTCAGGTTGTCGAATTCACCCACCACGTCGCCCACCCAGAGCGGCGCGGTAGCGAGGAACTGGGTGGAGATGTCCGTGCCGGCCACTCCGCCGTCGTGGCAATCGAAGCAGAACTGCTCCTCCTCGTGCAGCGGATCATCGGGCGAACCGGCATCGACAACTGCATCCCACGGTCCGAGCAGCTTCTGCTTGTTCGACCCGTGTCCCTGGTTGTGACACGTCCAGCACGTGTCCACCGCGGCGCTGGTCTCGTGAGAAGCGGCGGCCCACAGCGTCGCGTCGATGACCGGCGGCATGATCGTATCGCTGAAGGGGGCAGATCCTCCGGCGCCGTCCGAGTCGTGGCAAGCGAGACACCACGGTTCCAGGACCGTGGGTACGAGCGGGTTCGTCAGAGTGAGTTGTAGGAGACCCGTGTCGGGGTTCAAGAGCCGCACGAACCCGTCCTGATGCTCGGTCATCTCGTGACAGACCACGCAATCGGCGTCGGTCACCGCCCCCTGCACAGGGTGGCTGCTCCTGGAGAAATACGCGGGGACCGCCCGGCGCCCCGGTACCGTCGTGACAGCTGTAACAGAAGGCATTGCCGCTTTCGGTGGTGACGATCAGGCTCTGACTCTGGGCGGTGTGGGCCCCGTGGCAGGTCGCACATCCGTCGGAGGCCGCGGAGTAACCACCATGGGGACCAGGTGCACCCCAGGCGAGGGGTAGCGGACTCAGCGGAGAGAGCAGCCACAGGGCGAGCGCGGAGAAGCCGAGCAGCATGGGGATACGCGCTCGCCGCATCTTCCGATCAAGCCCTTTCCGCATCACTCTTCAGATCATCGGCCGCCGAGTCCGGTAGGCCGAGCCTGTCGGTAAAGCTAGACGGGCCGGTAGGCCGCCGACAAGCACCGGCCCTGGCTTCACCGCGAAAGGCCCCCTCGTCCCAATAAAGCTGGTCTGCTCGGGAGGCGGCGACAGCGGGAAAGCCGGGCCTGCAGGCCCGGCTTTCCTCTGTTCTAGCGGCATGGCCTGCGAACAGGTCACGCTTCGTATTCCTATGGTGCTGGTGCTGAGGTGCCCGGCTTGTCGTGACAGGCCTGGCAGACACCCCGGTTGTCGACCCTCAGCAGCGAGCTTCGAGCGTCCCCGTTCGGCGCCGCGGCCCCGTCGGGCCACAGAGCGCTACCCGAATACGGTCCGTCACCGGTCATCACGGCCGACGTGCCATGGGCTACGTGGCATGTCGCACACTCGACATCGTGATTCCAGTAGGTGCCGTTGAAGGTGATCGGCGGAGGATTCGTAAAGGGGCTGCCGTGGCACTTGGCGCAATCGCCGCCCTCGCCGAACGTATCGGCCGTCATGTGACGGTAGGCGAAGATGGCGTCGCCCGAGTCGGTGGTGCCACTGTCCGGGTCCGCCAGGTAGCGGGTATGGCACTGTGTGCACCAGTCGGAGAGGGTCTGGTACTGGCTCGTCATCGGGTCCGTGGACGTTAGGGCCAGGTTGTAGCCCTCACTGAAGTACTGCCCACCGGGGTCTGTGATCGTGTAGTCCTTGGTCGCTTCGTCCGGAACATTGACATTCGCGGCTGCACCCGAATCGCTTGGAATCGGCCGGAGGATGCGATAGTTGCCGTTCCCGTGCGGGTCGTGGCAATCCGTGCATCCCAGCGCGAAACCAGCGGCACCGGCTCCCGACCCGATCGCGCCGTTACCCCAGGCAGTGCCTGTGGTGATGTTGTCGTGGTTGTGGGCGGACGTGGTTGCAGCAGATGCGGCACTGCCGCTGAAGCTGGTATCCATCACTGCGTTGGTGAAGCCACCAGCCTTGAGTCCGAGATTGGCCACACCCTCGGCGGGTGCTTCGGCAACGGCATCTCGGTCGAGATAGACCCCGTCTTCCACGTTCGTGTCGGCCCCGGTGGCGGCGCTGCCGTGGCAGGAACTGCACAGGGCGGCGACGGGTGTCGTCAGCAACCGAGGCGCGGCTGCCGTGTGGGCCCGGTGACATCCGGCGCATCCGTCGGTCGTGGGGGCATAACCCCCGTGGGGACCACCGTCGGCTCCGGCAACCCCCACCAACGCCATCACGGCAATTGCACAAGCGCCCAAAACTACGAGTAGCAGCCGCTTCATTCTCTTGCGTCTCCTCTACCTAGTCGCACCGACCGATCTTCTGTCGCGCAGTTCGACAGTGTGTCGGTTGTGGTAGCATTGTCGGTTAGCGGTCACTTGTTTCGTAGGGCCACAAGTCCCTATCGATCAGGGCCATACATGGTCGGCAAATTGCGTCGCTCAGCCGCCGCGGGGCCGCACGGGAGCCAGGATCAGTACGACCACACCTGGATGCGGTTGTTCTCTCGATCGGTCACGTAGAGGCGGCCACTGGAGTCAATGGCTATGTCCCCGGGGAAGCTGAATTGGCCATCCTCCAGCCCCTCCTCACCGAACGAGTACAAGTAGACCGGTTCGTCCCCCGACACGTCATACACCTTGATGTCCTGCCCAACTGCGTCGACGACGTGCAGTCGGTCCCGGGAGTTGATGGCTGCGCCTCTCGGCAAGGAGAGAGCATCTTCACCGCTGCCCGTCCCAATTGTCCCCAGGTGCGTTCCCCGCTGGTCCCAGATCGAAACGCGGCCGTTGTTGCCGTCGGTGACGTAGATCCGTCCCTGTGAATCTGCGACTGCGACATTGGGGAACAGCAACTGGCCGCTGTCCTGGCCCGTGCCGCCACCTGTGAAAGCGGCGAGGTTCAGCCGGGCGGGATCGTCCGGGGATCTCTCGAAGTGCTGACGTACCCGATGCTCGTCCTGAAGTACGTCGGTCACCAGGACACGCCCGGACTCGTCGATGCGGATCCCCAGAGGCGACCAAGCATCAACGTCGGGAAAAGGCAGGGTCTGCGCTTGACCCCCCGGCGGGGTGCAGCGCACGAACCCTTCGAATGTGTTGAAGGAGAATACGGTTTCCTGCTCGAGACGACAGGCCGACTTGGCCACGTACTCGCTGAGCGCGTTGGTCGGATCTAGGAGCGTATCGAGGTAGGTACCCCTCCGATCGAAGACGAAGACTCCGTGCTGTAAGCGGTCTGTCACGTAGACCCGTCCGGTCGTGTCTGTGTCGAGGTAGACCGGAGAGCGGGTGGACGGGGTGGTGCCCGCCGCCGCAAACGCTCGCTGGGGGTTTCCGTCGCGATCGAACATCTTGACGAGGCGCTCGCCGCCGCTCTCCGTTACGTAGATCATGTCCGCGTCCGGCGAGAGGCCGACACCGATCGGCTGATCAACCTCGTAGACGGAGAAGAGATAGTGCGGCGCGTAGTCGACGTCGATCGGTAGAAGCTCAGGAAGCGGCTTCGGGTTGATTAGGTAGACGGCCAGAATGCTCGCGAGCGTGCCGATCAGCAGGAGCAGCAGGCCGAGGAGGATGAGCAGCCGACGCCGGCGGCGTGGATCATCCGGTTCGACGTCGACCGCAGGCTGGACGGCGGCAGCAGGCTGGACGGCGACCGCAGATTGCGCGATAGCCTCGGTGGACCCAGCGACCGCAGCAGGCTGGACGGCGACCGCAGGCTGGACGGCGACCGCAGGTTGCCCGATAGCCTCGGTGGACCCGGCGACCGCAGCGCGCCCGACTGTCTCAGTGGATCCGGCGGCCGCAGGTTGTCCAAGAGGCTCGGCGGGCCCTTCGTCGGTTGGGTGCTTGCGATGACGTGACCATATGGAACTCACCCGCCGCCTCCCTGCTGTTGGAGAAGCCGACCGAGCGTGTGCTCGGCCGCCAAGTAGTCGGGCCTGAGTTCAAGGGCGCGCTCGGCGGCCTCGATACCGTCAGACAGGTTTCCCAGCTTCTCGTAGGTCAACGCCAGTCCCAGGTGCGCCGGAGCGAAGTCGGGAAGGGCCCACGAGACCTCTAGTAGCTCGGAGAGAGCCAACTGATATTCTCTCGTCGAGTAGAGCTGCATCGCCTGCGCGTATTGCACCCCGGCCGGGTCCCCGAGGTCTCCATAGCTGGCGGCCATGGCGCTGTACGCCTCGGTGAACTCCGGGACAAACGTAGTCGCCCGCCCGAAGTAGAGAAGAGCCTGGTCGTGATCGCCCAGCGCCTGGTGCGCCAGGCCCGCCTGGTGCATGGCATCGGCATCGCCGGGGCTGATCACCAGGGCAGCATCGAGGGCATCGGCGGCCTCCTGGGGTCGACCGGCCGCTAGATAGCTGCGACCCAAGTAGAAGTAGGCAGCCTCCAAAGCGGGATCGACGTGCGCCATCTCCGCGTCCTTGCGGAGATCGACAAAACGGCCGAGCACCGCGATCGCGGCCTCGAGTTGATTCGTGGCTTCGTGGGCGATCCCCAGCACCAACAAGGCCCGCTCATTGTCCGGGTATTCCTCGAAGACCGCACCCGCCTGGTCGAGCGCGTCCTCATATCGGGATCGGGCAATGTAAACCTCGGCGAGTGCCAACCTGGTGTCGGGATCACTGGGATCGTCTCGGACCGCCTCCTCGAGTTCTTCGATGCCCATTTCCAGCGGCGAGCGGTCGCCGCCGGCGACATAGCGGTCGATGTAGTAGTAGGCCCCAAAGGCCACCAGTAGCGCGACAAACACGATGGCAGCAATCCAAACGGCCTTCCGCAGCCGGGCGATGTCGCCGCCTGGTGCCTCACGGGACGACTCTGACTCGACGGCTTCTTTCGGCTCGGGGCCAGTTGCTTCCCGCGATTGCTTCTCCTGCGTCGACTCGGGCAACGACTCTCCTAGCCTCTTCGGGGTGACAAGACACATACGGCACGACGTCGGGCTCACATGAGCCTATCAACGCCTCGAAACAGCGTCGAGGACCATTAGTCCCGGGCCATGGGGCCGGTCGGCACCACGGGACTGGGTTCGGTGGCCAGGCTCATAACGCAATCGGGTTCCCTTTCAAGCCGGTGAGTCAGCAGCCGAGGGCGTAGGCGACCGCCGCCGCCACCCCGTCGCGCGCGCGGCCGCAGAGATATTGATGCCGAGACTGCGGGCCTGCGCAACGATTCCATCGAGACTGAACGTCGTGCGAGTGGAGACCATCTAGCACGATTGATAGCGGTTATTGCTAGCGATCCACAGTGGCCTACTCCGCTAGCTAACGACACACGCCGGCAGAGCCGAGCTATGTGTCCAGTTTGGCGGACAGGACGGGCGCTTCTCCCGGGCGCCACGGCCCAACGCACAGGGACCTGTAGAGGCTCGCCGTCGAGGCGAATCGAGCGGCCGACCGACGAGGTCTGGGACATGGTCGTGAGGATCCACGTGTCACCCAATGTGGCTGCGTCACGTGTAGCTTTGTGACAGGGTCGACTGAAGGGGAGACAGTGACGAATGGATTGACGGCAGGCCGCGGCGAGCCTTGGGAGTACGACCCGGGACCACCGCGCAATCGAAGCTGGCCACGATTGTTCGCCGAGACGCCCAACTATCGCGGCATCGCCCACGCCATCGAGGGCCGGGACGAATTCCGGTGGCACCATGGACCGATGTTCTACCGGGGCCGCCTCTGGGACAACCAGGTCAAAGTGCTGATCGTTGGCCAGGAGGGAGCTCAGGACGAATCGCTGTCGCATCGCTCCTTCACCGGCGGCACCGGGGGCCGCATGCAGCACTTCCTCAACCATATCGGGGTCACCCACTCGTACCTGTTCCTCAACACGTTCGTGTATCCGATCTTCGGTCAATACGACGGCATCCTTCCGACCGTGGCACAAAGCGAGCACTCCCCCATCGCGCAGCACCGCAACGAGATCTTCGACTATGCGCTGACCAGGAACGATGCCAGCCTCCGCCTGATCGTGGCGGTGGGTCGAGCTGCCAAGGAGTCGATCGTCACCCTCGTCAAGCTCCACGGAGGACATGCCGCCGCCGAGTCGCTCCATGAAGCGGACTTTCACGTGTTGGGGGCCAATGTCAGGACGATTGGCGTCGTCCATCCCGGATCGGCGCGCGGCGCCGGGCTCGCCAAGGTGATCAAGGACTTCAAGCGTGTCATCAACAAGATCAACGCGTGGGCGACCGATGATCCCGACTGGCTGGATCCCGATCCCGGAGCGACGCGCTCGCCGGCATCGAGCTACGAGTACGAGAAGGACCCGATCCCCTTTCGGGATTTCGCCTTCGGGACGAACTGGCGTTTGGGCCGCGGCTCCACCTCCGGTACCCGCCGCGATTCGCAGCGGTCCATCGAGCTGTACGGCGGCGGAGGCGGCTCCGGCGACAAGCGCACATACAGCCAATGGGCCGCCTCGACGGTACAAGACCCTGGGTACTCGGACGGCCCCGGCGACCTGCCCTATGAGCCTCCTAAGGACCAGTACCGCGAGTTCGATCGGGGGCCAGATCCATCGATGGCCCGGCTCCTCTTGGGCGGCAGCGGTCTGCCCTGGCCGGATTTTGAGGCTCTCGGGCTAAAGGCGAACCGTGCGTTTGGCGGCGGCGCGATCTATCGCGGCCGCCTAGAGGATCCTTCCGTCCTGGTACTGGCGGACCAACAGTCCCAAGACGACCTGTTCACGATGCGGGCGCTCACCGGCAATGTCGGACAACATCTGCAGGCGTTTCTCCGCGCCGCCGGACTGACCGAGAGCTACTGCATACTGCGCACACTTCCCGTGGACAGTCTGGAGGACACCACGGCAACGGTCGCCGCGGTCGTTGACGATCCGGATACGCGCGCACTGCTCCGCGAGGCCATGCGACGCATAGACGCCCGGGTGATTGTTGCCATGGGGGCCCATGCGCAGCGAGTCGCCGCCGCTGAGGCCCCGGCCGGCACCCAAGTGATCAACATGGCGGACTTCAACGCCGCCAACCCGGGCGGGGCATGGGCCGGAGCGATGACTGCTCTGGGTAACGCGACTTATGCCAAGGATGGCCCGGCCGGCTTCAACTATGCGGGCGATCGGGAACAGATCCCGCGATACGACCTACCGTTCGGCATGTTGCGCTGGCAGGGAACCAGCGGCGACCGGGCCAAGCAGGCGAAGATCAAGGGCAAGTTCACCCCGAACTTCTACAAGCTGCGAATGCCCGAGTGGGTCGACAACCTCGACCCCGCTCCGCTGACAGCATCAGAGCAGCAAGCCGTGAACAAGCTGCTGGGCAACTGAACGGTGGACACGACTACTACGTGAGCGACTGGCGAGCCCGAGCCACTGGGCGGTTCTCCGAGAAAGCCACAGCCTCGACATACGGCTGGTCGATCGCGAAGTCGGACAGATCGATCTCAGTGCGGCCTCTCTCCGGCACGTAGGAGTGCAGCGTGCGATCTCCCGTCGTCAGGTCGACCCGGTCGGCTCCCACCGAACGGGCGACGAGTTTCCGGCCGCTGGCCCGGACGGTGATCTTGTGATGCGGTGCCCCTTCCAGGATCTCGGTCGCCATTTGGATGAGGTCGCGGTTCTTGTACAGCAGGTCGGCTCTCGTCATCGTGTACCGATGGTCCGGCTCGATGCCGAAGTCCTCAACGATCTCGCCGGCGTTGGCGCCGACCCGCAAGGTGCGCCGCACCGCCACTCTGAGGTCGGCTCCCGCCGCCAATGGTGCCAGGCCGGAGGCGCTCGCACTCTGTGCAGTGAGATAGCGGAGAAGCCGGTGCGACCACACGTTGGCTCCCCCGGCCCCGGTGTTCTCGTGGAGGCCGATTATCTTGCCGAGCTCGTGGTCCTGGAATCCGGCGATGAACATGTCCGCGGCGCTGTAGCAGAGGCCATCCATTATGAGCACCTTGGGCCCTTGGTATGCCTGCCCCCGCGCATTGCAGTCTGCCTCAGGCGTAATCGAGAACTCGAATGAGTGTTTGGCGCCGCTCGCCACCGATCTTTCCAGCGACTCGACCCAGGGCGCCAGGTTGAGGCCTGGAATCCCGCGCTGACCGTCGTGGAGGCGACACAGGGACAGAGTCGCCGGCGTGTTGATGAACTGCGCGGGTTCGGGCTCAATGCGCCGGGGGCTCAACAATTCGAGGGCCCGCTCGGCCGCATGTATCAAGCCGCCGCCATTCCCACGGACATCCACTATCAGGCCGTTGTCATTGAACTCGGCGAGGAGGCGCTCCATCTCGTCGACGAACTCATCGGCGCTGTCGACGTTGAAGGTGAAGATCCGCAGGTAGCCGAACTCTTTGCCGTCCTTGTTGAACTTGCGACGGGCACGAAAGACCGTCGGTAGCGCTGAAGGGATCTCGTCTTCTCTTGGTTCGGGCTCCTCGACAGATGCACCCGCCGCCAGCTCCGCCTCGGCGGCTACATGATCGGCCGCGAACATCGCCTTCTTGGCCTGATGTAGATCGTCCGTTTGATCGTCGAGGCCGAGGCCGGTGGCACCGAACGACCCCACCAGCTCCGGGGAGAGGGTCCGGATGCCCCGCCGCGGCTCGAAGATCTTCCACGGGAACCGGGCCTGCATGGTTCGGCCGACGCCGCTGGAACGGCGGTAGCGGAGCGTGACCCAGTGTTCGTCTGGTATCTGACCTCTGGTGAAGGAACGAAGCGTCAACGAGTTCATGGCGCGCGCCCAGCGCGCCGCAGGGTTCCCTCCCGGCATTGACGCTGCCAGCCGGGCCACCGCCTGCTTGATCGGCACGCCGTTCCAGTACAAAACCTCGACCCCCGCGACGAACGTATCAGGCTTGTCGTCGGTGATCACCTTGGAGATGAGGAAGCGAGGTTCACCCGCGGGCTCGCCATCGCGGCGGTTCTTGTACTCCTCGATCGAGAAGGGCAGCCATGCAACCTTTCCCCGGTACGGCCGGGGCAGGCGATACGCAGTGTGGAGGTCGCGCAGCGAGTCGAAGACCTCGCTGATCTCGGTGTGGAACTCGGCGTCGGCGATATTGCCGCCAATCTCGATCCGGTGGCCGAGAATCCGCAGCTTCTGGACCGGATCGACCGCGTGCATGTTCCGCTTCATTGGGAGGTGGACGTAATAGCCCTCCAGCAAAAGGACCGCTTGTCGGATGATCTCTCTCTTCTCCTCGATATCCAGGAGAAAGGGTTCCGCGAGGAACTGCGCAACGTCGATCGAACCGTCGAGGTCAGACGCCGTGGCGAATGCCTCGATGTCGCCCAGATCGGGAACCGCCAAACGACGACCGTGCATCGCCGGCAGTTGTTCCTTGACGTAACGGGGAACGTTGACGGCGCGCACCACTCGCTCCAGGAACTGCCGGTCATCGGGAACGGTGATGCCGTCGAGTTCCATCGGATGGACCCAATCGGCGAGGTCTCCCGCCTGCAGCGCGGCGATGAAGTCCTCGTTGGAATCCTCCTCCTCGAATTCGAGGACAACGCGCCACGGCGGCTCTTCAAACCCGGGTGGCATTTGTGAAGCATCGATGCCGGCTGCCGTTAGCGACACGCCGGGAGTCCATCCAGCTGCGATGGCGTTGTCGAGTTGATCCGCCATCTCCGGCAGGTTCTCGAGGGCGTTGGCAAGCCGCGCGGTTGCCTCCGTCAGGGTGACCCCCAGGTCCTGACCGAGCGGATCTGGTGTCAAGTCCATCACTCGAGTCGATCCTCCCACCGAGATCGTTTCGGTGCCGTCGCCAAACTTCTTCATCATTCGGGATTGGCCGGCGCGCGGGATCCCATCGATGACTGCCAGGGTGACCGTGGTCTCACGGGCGCGGATCAGGTTGTCGTAGACGTCACCGGACGTGCCGTGGAGCACGATGAGGTCGGCGAGCTTGCCCGCTTCGATGCGGCCGATGCGGCCTTGCCAGCCGAGGATCTGTGCCGGCACCGTTGTGACCATGTCACAGAGTTCCCGATCTGTGAATAGTCCGCCTTCGTGGTCGCTGTGGATCTTTGCGACCTTCAGTTCGCCCAGCAGGTTCTTGGTGCCGCTCGGCGCCCAGTCTGATCCAAGGGCAATCGGGACACCAGCATCCCGGGCCGCCGCGACGTTGGTGGTCGCGCCGTAGAGAAGGAAGTTGCTCAGGGGAGACCAGACGATCGATGCCTCATGATCAGCCATCACCTGCATGTGCTCGGGGAGGAGCGCCGTGCTATGAATGCCGCAGAGCGTCGGCCCGATAGCCCACGAGCCATCGGGCCGCTGCAGCCCGGTGAACTGCTTGATGGCAGTATCGAACCTGCCGTCGTTGATCCCTTCGCTCAGGTGCTGCAGGTAGCAGGTGGCTTTGTCCAACTTCGCCTTGTACTTGTCCAGGTCTTTGTCCGGAGCACCGATTCGGGGATCGGCGCCCTCGAGCCCCTCCTCCAGGGGTGACTCAACGTTGCGAACGATGCCCTTGTAGAGAGACTTGACGCCGCTGTTCGCCTGCAAAGTGATGCCCTGTGAAGTGGTGACGCCGCCGAGGAGGCACCTGCTCTCCGCAAAACGCACCATCGCCTCTGCCAGCCCATGGGTGTTTGCCAACACTGCCACTGGCTTTGTGACGTTCATCTTGTATTGGTCTGTGTTGCTCCAGTGACCGGAATGCATGTAGTCCCGCTCGAGTTCCCACAGCGGGATCGCGTTGTAGGAGAGGTGATTGTGCAGCTCGATCAGGCCCGGATAGATGGTTCCGCCGGTGCGCACCTCTGTGGCGTCCTCGAAGCCGGCCGGTGCGTCTTCCTGCTCGTCCTGGACGGCGATGATCTCGCCCGCCTGGATGTAGATGGCGCCGCGGTCGATCACGTCGGCGGCGCCCATCGTGACTACTCGTCCCAACATCACATACGGATCAGCGGCAGCGTCGATGGTCACGGTGTCTCCTCCCCTAAGCCGGACCTCTACCTCTCGATATTACCGATGCGCCGGGTGGGCGCGAGGACCGCTAGTCCTTGGGCCGTGCAACCCTGCTATGACAGAAGCACTTTGCGAGGGCATCGAGGTCGAGTCCCCACTCGGCGAGCCGCTCGCGTCGGTCTTTCGACAGGCCGGCGCGGGCAAGGCACCGGATCAGCAGACACAGCGAGGTGTGCACGCCTGTGCCGTCGGGCGATGGAGGATTGTCGCCGCCTCGCCATACGGGCGCTGTAGCCGTCTGCTCTCGCGTGAACTGCAGCGCGCGCGACGTGGCACCGCTGGCCCGGATTCGGAACGTGTACACCCCAACGTCGGCGGCAACCAGCTGGGCGGTATACACGCCACCGCCGGCATCGGCCATCGGCAAGATGGCCTGCGAGCCGTCGGGGTGCTGTACCTCGGCGAAGGCCGAGGCCCGACCGGTGAACGGGGCTCCGTATTCCGTCAGCGCCGCGCGCACGACGAGCGAGGCACCGGGCTCGTAGCTGTCTTGGGTGACCGAGCCACGCAGACGCAGGTTCGAGTAGACGTAGGCGTTCGCCGAGTAGCGCAGCCCGTGAGCGCGCGCTCGATCGGTCGCGTCGGGTTGGCCGTCGAGACTCGAGAGGTACTTCCGGAACCCCTTGTCGTCGAGTCTGAGGACGATATGCCAACGACCGGCATGGGCCTTGGTGCCCTCGACCACGAAGGGCAGCATCGCTCGGTAGTAGGTGACGCGTTGTCTTCGAATGAACTCGATCGACGGGTCGGCCGCGGCGACGGTCGGATCGATGAGCTTGTCGTCCGGCGTGAGCAGAGCCACCTCTATCGCGTCGCCGAATACCGAAAGCACCGTCGGCGTGATCTCGATGTCGGCCTCGGTCCTCGTCGACAGGGTCTCGCCCGCTTCGGTCGGATCGAAC
>CAMYIJ010000045.1 GCA_947258375.1 uncultured Acidimicrobiaceae bacterium | reverse complement strand
GTGGGGGGTCGTGAAGGTCTCTCAGGAAACGGCACATGAAGCGATCGCGGTGGCATACCAGCAGGATGCCCCGGCGTCGGCACAGGCGATGGCGAGCGAGTGGAGTAGCTGATGGAGAATCGCGCAATCATCGAAGCACTGCTGTTCGTCGCCGAGCAACCGCTCACCACGGGCGAGATCGCCCAGCTCGTCGAAACCTCGATTGCCGACGTCGAGAGTCTCATGAACGAGCTGCGTCACGAACTCGCAGAGGATTCCCGGCGCGGCCTCGTCCTCAAGCAGGTAGCGGACGGGTGGCGGCTGTACACCGATCCCGAAGCCCGCCCCTACCTCGAGCGCTTTGCCGCCAGCGACAGTGCGACCCGTCTCTCGGCGGCGGCACTCGAAACCCTGGCGATTGTGGCCTATCAGCAGCCGGTGTCTCGCGGCCAGGTCTCGGAGGTTCGCGGCGTCGACTCCGAGCGGACACTCCAGACACTGGAGCGGCGCGGGCTCATCTTCGAAGCCGGACGGGCCCCCGGAGCGGGGTCTGCCGTGCTGTACGGAACTACCGAGCTGTTTCTCGAGAAGTTGGGCGTCAACTCGCTGGCTGATCTGCCGCCGCTCGGCGATCACGTTCCGCCGGCCGAGATCGTCGATGCGCTCGAGCGCCCCTTCCGACCGGAGTCATCATCGAGCGAATCCATAAGCTGATCGCTCACACCGGCTACGCGTCGCGGCGCCGGGCGGAGGAGCTGGTCAAGCAGGGTCGGGTAGCCGTCGACGGCGTGCCGGCGACCATCGGGCAAAAGGTCGACCCGGCGGCGTCGATCATCACGATCGACGCGATTCGGCTGCCGGTGCGTCCCGATGCCGTCTACTACCTGCTCTACAAGCCCGTTGATGTCATCAGCACCACCGCCGACGAGTTCGGCCGGCGGACGGTGACCGATCTGGTGCCGGCGACACCTCCGGTGTATCCCGTTGGCCGGCTCGACGCCGACTCTGAAGGACTGCTGATCCTCACCAACGACGGGGACCTCACACACCATCTGACCCATCCTCGTTTTGGTGTGACCAAGACCTATATGGCGCTCGTCTCCGGAAGGCTCAAACCCGCGCAGGCCAGGCGGCTGGAGGCGGGGGTCTTGCTCGACGACGGCTTGGCGGCAGCCAGCGCCGCCCGCATAATCGATGTGGGGGCCGCCGGGACCTTGCTCGAAGTGGTCATGACCGAGGGGCGCAATCGGGAGGTGCGCCGCATGGTGGCTGCACTGGGCCACGAGGTCACCCGGCTGGTCCGCACCGCCATCGGCGATCTGGTGGATCGCGACCTACAGCCGGGATCGTGGCGACCTCTGGGCCTCCCCGAGGTGCGCCGCCTGTATGCGATCGGAGCTGCCAATGACCCGGCATGGGACAATGCCGCCGATGTGGAGCCCGATACGGAATGACTGAGACTCGCCGGCTGGACCCGCCACAAGGGCGGTTCGCGGCAACCGTTGGGTTGCCCGGGGACAAATCTCTGTCGCACCGGGCCCTGATCTTCTCAGCTATGGCTGAGGGCCAGAGCAGGATCTCCGGCCTGGGCACGGGAGCGGACATCGTGTCGAGCGCCAAGGTGCTCGGCGGCCTCGGGGTCGAGTTCGCCGTGGACGGTGATGCCGTGACGGTCACCAGCGGGGGAGTGACGGATTGGACCGAACCGGCCGGGCCTCTCGACTGCGGGAACTCTGGAACAACGATGCGCCTCATGACGGGGGCGTTGGCAGCACAGCCGTTCGCGGTGACGCTGGTCGGTGACGAGTCCCTCTCGAAGCGGCCGATGCGCCGCCTGGCGGCACCGCTCGGGGCGTTGGGGGCCGAGCTGGAGACGACGCCGGACGGGACTGCTCCGGTGACCATGCGCCCGGTATCGGGCCTTCGCGGCGCCACGGCCGTTCTCGACACCGGATCCGCCCAGCTTCGCAGCGCCTTCGAGTTGGCCGCCATCCAGGCCACGGGAGCTTCAGCGATATCGAGCCCCCCCGGCTACCGGGATCACACCGAGCGCTGGCTCGAAACCGTCGGCCTCGGGGAGCGACGCGATGACACCTTCGTCATCCATCCCGGGAGCGTGCCCTCGGCGAGCTACGACCTGCCGGGAGACGCCTCGTCCGCCGCCTTTCTGTGGGCCGCGGCTGCCATATCTCCGGGCTCGGAAGTGACCACACCCAATATCACTCTGAATGCCGGCCGCATTGGCTTCCTCGAAGTGCTGGATCGTATGGGAGCCGAGGTCGACGCCTCTGTCGATCGGGCGATCCTCGGAGATCCGGTCGGGACCGTACGGGTGCGGGGGAATTCATTGCGGGGAGTGGCCATCTCCGGCGCCCTCGCGGTTGCCTCCCTCGACGAGCTGCCCTTACTTGCCGTTGTTGCCAGCTTCGCGGATGGCCTCACCTCGGTGCGTGATGCCGCCGAGCTGCGCGCGAAGGAGAGCGATCGGATCGCTTCAACCTGCGACATGGTGCGTCGTTTGGGCGGTGGCGCCGAGGCGGCGGACGACGGCTTCGAGATCGTGGGCCTCGGCTGGCTCGACGGCGGGGTGGTCGAGTCCTGCGGGGATCACCGGATCGCCATGGCTGCGGGAGTGGCGGCCACCGGAGCCAGGGGAGCGGTGACTATCGATGGAGCCGATGCCGCCGCGGTTTCCTGGCCGGACTTCTACGAGACGCTGGAGGCCGTGTGGTCATCGCGATAGATGGGCCGGGAGGGGTCGGCAAGTCGACGGTGGCTCGGCGCGTCGCCTTCAGCCGCGGCCTCGAGTATCTCGACACCGGGGCCACGTACCGCGCCGCCGCACTGGCCGCGGTACGTGCAGAAGTCGATCTCGATGACTCTTCCGCAGTGGTCTCGGCAGTCGCCGCGGCGACAATCGAGTACCGGAGGGGGATCACTCTGCTCGACGGTGAAGATGTCTCGACGGAGATTCGCACACCGCAGGCAACGGCCGCCTCGAGCGCGGTCGCGGCGATTGCAGAGGTTCGCGAGATCGTGGTTGCCATGCAGCGGGCGTGGGTCGACGCGCGGGACGGGAAGGCGGTCGTGGAAGGCCGCGATATCGGCACGGTGGTGTTTCCCGAGGCGGATCTCAAGATCTTCCTAACCGCTCGGCCGGAGGTCCGCGCCGCCCGGCGGGCGGGAGACCCGGAGGCCGACGGGGCGGCCGTCACTGAGATCCACGCCGCCCTCGAGCAGCGCGATCACGCCGATTCGACACGCGAAGTCTCCCCCCTGCGCCCGGCGCCCGATGCCTACGTCATTGATACCTCCGACATGCCGCTGGACGCGGTGATCGGAGAGGTCCTTGGGCAAGCCGACCGGGTCTCCGGGCGCCCCAGGTTGCTCTAGAGCACCAGAGGGACGGCGCGCTCGAGATCTGAGGATCGCGAAAAGTTTTCTTATCGCGGGGATCTCGAACGGTACGCTTGACGCAGGCCATTGAAGGGGGGACGGATGTAGGTGCCGAGCCGAATGATGCGGAGCTCGGCCACATCCCGTCACGACCCTTTGCTTGAACGTGCGCGACCGTGAGGTTTGACGGTGCGCGATCCCTGCGGCTCGCAGCTGCCAACCTGGAAGAGAAGGGCGCTACCCATGGCAGAAAAGGCAAAGAAGCAACCGACCCGGAAGGGCGGCAAAGCCGTCGTAAGGCTCGAACGGCTCAGTCCCGAGGAGATCCGTCCCCAGATCCAGATCTCTGTGTACGACGACACAGGGGAGTGCATCGAGACGGCGCCGGTCGCCGATGACGGCAGCTATTCGATTCCGGCAGGCGCCCGCAAACGGGCGGCGGTGTATGAACTTGGAGCAGCCAATGCCGAAGACGCTCCGGCGGAGTCTTCCTACAAGATTCGCGCGGCGGAGTTCAATGAACTCGAGAAGAAGGGCTTCAACGACATTGCCAGAGGCATCTGGGAAGGGTGGCTGCCGTTCCTCCGATGCACGACCGGCTCGGTCCGGAGGTGCCGACCCGGCCAATGGTGGTGGGACGACCTCGCCCGCTTCAGCGCGTCCCCCACACTCGCGCTCGGTCGGGAACCACGCCGCGGCGACCTTTCTGCGGCCGCGGCGCTGGGGAATCGTGCGCTGACCGCTGAGGTGCACATGTCGCCGGCGCATTCATTGAGCGAACTCATCGCCTGGCCGTTCATTTGCTCGCCGGTGTGCGATGCCCGAGTCGAGGTCTACCGTCGCACCTGTTGCTGCCAACCGTGGGTCATCGACGACCCGCGGTTGCCTGAGCTGATTGACTGGCTCGACGACCTGATCATCGATCCGGACGATTTCCCACGACCGCCGCTACCTGAGCCCGGCCCCGATCCGGTGCCCTTCCTCGACGATCGATTCGTCAGGGAAGGTGGGCTCGATCTGGCTCGCGTGCACGCCGCGAGCCATGCAGAAGCGCTGCGAGCCATGCCGCGCGAACTGGTGGCCGAATACATCAATGCTCGCCCCTACCTCCTGTGCTTTGGGACCTACCAGTGTTCGAGCTCCGTCAAAGTCGGTGAGGGAGCCGTCGGCCCGGAAGGCGACTTCAACATCTGCTGGAGTGACTACCGGCGACGCCTGGCCCCGGGCTGCAAAGATCGGTACAGCTATGTGGTCAAGCAGCGCTTTGGGCCGTTCTGGCTGACCATCTACGACGGCCGAGCCAGCAACCAGTGGTTCGATCTCGATGACGATCCGACACTTACGACCTATCACTCCTGGGTGAGAACCTGCCGGAAGAACCCGTCGGGCGCATTCGTGTACCTCAACTACATCGGTAGCACCGGGGCGTGGAACCTCCATACGCCGGACGCCGATTCCGCGACCAGTGTGGGCGCTCCGGCAGCGAATTCCGGGCTGGTGACCACCGGGTCGGCTGCATCCGGAGCCGCCAACCGGAACTGGGGGAGGACGCTGGCCGTGAATCTCATGATCAGCGAGGGTATGAAAGCGCTGGGTGCTCGCTACTACCGGTTGAGCGTCACCGCCGCCGACGGCGATGGCGATCCCACGGGCGATCGAGAAGACGTGGACCGAGGAGTTGTCTGGAAGAAGGCGGTGCCGGACGGACTCGGCGGCGTCGACGTCGTCCCAATCACGCTGGGGCCATTCGAAGTAGGCGGGCGGGCCGGCCTGTACACCATCCCATACGACTCGGACGGGGACTGGGACGACGGGCAGTTCCATGCGTTCCTCGACACCGCGGACGTACGTTGGAGCGATCCGAACGTACGCCACCTCGTCACCGTGGAGATCTTCGACGCGGCCGGGGAGCGATTGCGTCCCGACGGAACGCCGGCGAGCGGCTTGCCCGGACCCGAGAAGACCGCCGCCTTCACGTTCCGTCGCCGGTATCAGGACTTGGGGCCAACCGCCGAGGTGCCCTTCGGTGCGCTGACCCATATGTTCTGGTGGGACAACAGGGAGGTGTTCGCCCAGATCTGTGACCTGCGCAAGAACGGCCTTGTGTTCGACGACGAGTGCCTGTTCCTCACCGGGAACAAGAACTCGACGTTCGGGATTGGCTATCGGGCCTTCCATCCCAACGTGCTGTTCCAGCGATATCACGACGTGTGGTGGAAGCGGGGGCTCGGCGCCACCGCCGGCAACGTTGGCTACCTGGAGGACGACAACCCGAACAATGTTGGCTATTTGACGCCGGACTGTGAGCCGAGCGCCACCAACAAGTTCCGGGACATGTTGCGCACCGACCTCGACCCCCACCGAAAGAAGTGCGCGTTCACGGTGTTCCTCAAGGTCTGGAACAAGAGGACGAACGGCAGCGACCTGTCGTTCCACTTCGATGCCGACTCGGCCGCATTCGTAATCGAGGTCTGATAGTCCTACCAACGCGGTCAAATCGGTCGGCTCCCGGACTCCCGGGAGCCGACCGTTTTTCGGCGGTTTCCGTACCCCATGGCATGCGGACGCTCTGGCAACTATGCGGCGAGCCACTCAGGAACTGAGAATCTCCAGCGCCTCGGTAGCTCCCCAGTCTCGATCCTCGTCGACCGGACCGGGTCGGCCGGGTTGGGAGCTGGCGTAGGCGCCTTCGACGAGCGCCTGCAGAGCATGGATGAGCTTGCGCAGTGCCGGCGGCAGCGGGAAATACTCGTCCTCCTGGGTGATTCGAACGATCTCGACCCCGTTGTCGGGCCGGAGCCTTTCGACGACCGACTGCACTCGCTGGTCGGGGGCGCTGGCGCCGGCACTGACGCCGATCACATCGTGGCCCTCCAACCAACCCGGCTCGATGTCGCCGGGCCCGTCGATCCGATGGGCGGCGATCCCGGCATTGCGGGCCACACGGACGAGCGCCTGCGTGTTGGAGCTGTTCTCCGAGCCGACCACCAGAAGAAGCGTGGCTTCCTGCGACAGAATCTCAACGGCGCGTTGCCGATTGGTCGTGGCGTAACACAGGTCGCTCTTGCGGGAGGTGTGGACGTCGGCGTATTGGGTTTGCGCATCGTCGAGGACGCCCTGCCACTCGAATTGGCCGAGGGTGGTCTGGGCGAGCAGCGCCACCTTTCCGGGGTCCGCAGGCGCAAAGTCGGCCAGCCCTCGATCGGGGTCCACCAGGGTCACCGAGTCGGGTGCCTGGGCGATCGCCCCCAGGGCTTCGTCGTGGCCCTCGTGGCCGACGTAGAGGATGTCGAAGCCGTTGGCAGCCGCCCGCTTGACCTCATGGTGCACCTTGGTGACGAGCGGGCACACGGCGTCGACCATGACCGCCGCCGACCCCGTCGCCAGAGATACGACCTCGGGGCCCGACCCATGTGCCGAGAGCATCACGACGGCGCCTTCCGGTACGGTCGCAATGTCGTCGATGAACACGACTCCGGCGCGCTCGAAGATCTCCACAACGGCGGCGTTGTGCACAATCTCGTGGTAGCAGTAGACGGGCGCCTCGAAGACACGCACCATCCAGGTCAGCGCCTTGATCGCCATCTCGACCCCGGCGCAGAAACCGCGCGGTTCGGCAAGGAGAACACGAGTTGCCATGCGGGGGATGCTAGGGCAGTACTCAGTATGTCAGTACTCAGTACTCAGTAGCGCTCGGCTGGCGCCTCGCTTCAGTACTCAGTAATCCGTACTCAGTACTCAGTACCGCGTGGCAGGTCCCGTCGCATACTGAGTTTGCGAGGCTCGGTCGGTCACTGGTGGCTCGAGCGCGTTCGAGACGGTTGGCACCGCGGTGTTCTGGTCCGAATACTGAGTACTGGATACTGAGTACTGAGTACTGCGAGGCTCGGTCGGTCACTGGTGGCTCGAGCGCGTTCGAGACGGTTGGCGCCGCGGTGTTCGGTTTAGATACTGAGTACTTAGTGCTCCAAGAGCCGGTCAGTCACTACCCGCTTGCGCGCATTCGAGGCATCCAACATGGGGAGCTGCGTCGAGCGCTATCGCGTCTGCACTCGACGTTTGGCCGATCGTGTACGACCCGCCCGGGGTCTCTCGAGACATTATGGATATGTCCTGGATCTGCCAGTGGCCGTCGTACGGGTTGTCCCCGCGGAAGTCGACCCGGGTGGTTCCGGCCGGGATCGGCATCCAGTAGTTCTTGTAGCGCCAGTGGTGCATCTCGCGGTTGTGCTGGGTCACGACCGGTCGCCACGTGGCACCGTTGCTGAAGCTGACCTCGAGGTCGAATCCGATTCCTGTGAACTGCAGGTGGGAGCCCGCCGGCGCCGGAGTGTCGAACGTGACGAAGGATGCGCTCGAGTTGTCGACGTGGCGGCGGTTGGCCGCAATGGCGGTGATCGGCTCGGCCGGGGCCATGTAGATGTTGTCCCAATGCCAGGTGTTGGGACCGACCGAGCAGCCCTCGCAGTCGAAGACGTCGTATGAGTTGTGCCCGAACTGCACGACTCCGCGGTTGAACGGGAGTCCGCCCGGGATGTCCTCGGAGATCCAGTAGAACGGCTCATCGGGCATGCCGACGATGATGTGGTCCTCGGTGATTCTGATCTCGAAGGTCGAGCGCACAGTCGGCGACGGCGTGAGGAAGTCCTCGTACCCGATCCACTCGACCGGACCGTCGATCTGGATCTCCTTGAAGTTGCGATGAACCTCGACGTCGAAGGAGCCGGTATCCGTGAACGACTTCAGGGCGACGACGACCGCATTCTTCGGCGGTCCCTGCATGGAGGGCCGATCCTGCACCGGGATCCGTTGCAGGTCGGCGTAGGGCGTGATCCACACCTCGAACCAGTCGCGCTTGGAGCGGCGCAGCGTGGAGACGTCGAACTGGATGACGGCCTCTCCCGCGGAGAAGTCGAGGACTGCGTTGGGCGAGAACATGCTTACCGCGTAGTTGTCCAGCGGGTCCGGGCCGGAGCTGATTGCAGTCATCATGTGGTTGCGGCAGCGGAACTGGGCATCGCGGTACTGGCTGACGGTGTGTTTGGCGGGAGGCCCGGCGCAATCGGAGCCGTGGTCGGCTTGCATCGAGGCCAGCGAGTCCCGGGTCGAGGCGACTCGCGAGTTCGTGGAAATTGTCAGTTTGTCCGTCGAGGTGAAGGGTGTGGGGCCGGCCGGGTCTCCGTCGAAGGTCTCGAGGAACACGGGTCCCTCGCATGGATCGCGGCGCTGCGCCGAATAGCAATCGTCCCAGTCGGGGCCGCCCCAGGCGCGGTCACCGCCCCGCCCCCCGTCGAGAACATCCTGCCCATAACCACCTTTTAGCCGGTCGGCCCCCGGACCGCCGATGAGTGTGTCGGCGCCCTTGCCCCCGACGAGGTAGTCGCCGGCGCTACCACCGCGCACGGTGTCGCGGCCACCGTTGCCGTAGATCGTGTCGGCACCGTCCTCACCGAGGAGGACGTCGTGGCCACCGCCTCCCCAGATGCGGTCGTTGCCGGTTCCGCCGCAGATCACGTCGTTGCCGCCGAGCCCCTTGATCAAGTCGTTGCCGCCCCGCCCGTGGATAACGTCGCGCCCGGGGGTACCCGCCAGAACGTCATCACCGGAGGTTCCCGGGATTGTGACGATTTCTCCGCCGCACGAGAGCGCCGCTATCGCCGGCGACGGGGCGATCACCAGCCCGGCACCGATGAGCCACAGAACGGCGCTCAGACGCAGTGCACGGTGGCGGTGGGCGATCATGTTCATCTCCTTCATCAGGGGGCGCGCTAGAAGAACGACCGCGTGGAGTGTGATACGCGACCACTCAACGCGACCTCAAGAACACTACAAGTGTCGGTTATGGATGCAAAGGGCTATTTGCGGGACTATTCGGGCACCCGAGTCCGGACCGACGGTGGGCGCCGGTACAATCCGCACTCATGTCGTATCCGACGATCCTTGAAGTCGAGCCCGGTTCGCCCGCGGCCGGCGTCGGCCTCACCGCTGGTGACGAGCTGGTGACGGTCAACGGCGTCGCGCCCGTCGACGTCATTGAGTATCAACAACTAGTCGACGATCCCGAGCTCGATCTCGAGTTGATGCGCCATGGCGACCCGGTGCGGGTGGCGATCGACAAGCGTCCCGGCGAGCCCCTCGGCATCCGGCTGAGCAGTTCGATCTTCGACCGGGTGCAGACCTGCGACAACCATTGCGAATTCTGTTTCATCTATCAGCTGCCCCCCGGCATGAGGCAGTCGCTGTATCTGAAAGACGATGACTACCGGTTGTCATTCCTATACGGCAACTTCACCACCTTGACCCGGTTCACGGAACTCGATCTCGCCCGAGTGATCGAGGAGAAGCTGGGCCCGCTCTATGTGTCGATCCACGCCACCGACCCTGATATCCGCGCCGGCATGCTGCGCAACCCGCGCGGCGCCACCAGCCTGCGGTGGTTGCGCGGTCTGCTCGAACACGACATCGACGTGCACGGCCAGATTGTCCTGTGCCCGGATGTCAACGCCGGAGAGGTCCTCGAGCGAACATGCGCCGAGATCGTCGCCCGCTACGACGGCCTCGCCTCGCTGGGCATAGTTCCTCTCGGAGTGTCGCGTTACGCCACCGGAATGTCGCTGCGGGCTCACACGCCACAAGAGGCGGCCGCCGACCTGGACATCATCGAGTCGTGGCAGGAAACGGCCCGGCGCCACATCGGGCGCCGCTTGTTCCAAGCCTCCGATGAGCTGTACCTGATGGCCGGGCGACAAGTGCCCGAGGCGGCCGCATACGAGGGTTTCCCCCAGCACGAGAACGGCATCGGGATGATTCGGGCCTTCCACGACGAGGTGGCGCGCCTCGAGGCGGGCACCCCCGACGAGGGGCCCCAGATCACGGGGGAGTGGCGGACGATTCAATCGGCGCCGGCTACCGGATACCGTGCCCCCACCGTGACCGCCCCCCCGGCTGAGACCGGGGCCGCCGGGCCCGCGGTGATCGTCACCGGCGTTTACGGAGCGCAGGCCCTCAGGCCCTTACTGCTCAGGTTGGAGGCCCTGGCAGGCCGTGAGTTGAGGATTCTCGAGATCCCCAACGAGTTCTTCGGGGGCAACGTTGCGGTGGCCGGACTGCTGGTCGGCCGGGATATCGAACGGGCGCTGCAGGCCGACAGTGACCCGGCGGGCCTCTACGTGATGGCAGACAGCGCGCTGAAGGGCGACGTCTTCCTCGACGACATGTCTCTGGCGCAAGTCGCCGCGACGGCTTCCGCCCCGCTGGTGGCGGTGGCGCCGTCCGCAGAGGCGCTGGTGGAAGCGGTGGCGGCATGAGCAAGCTGCCCGTCGTTGCCGTCCTCGGACGGCCGAACGTCGGCAAGTCGACGTTGGTCAACCGCATCGTGCGCCGCAAGGCGGCGGTGGTCGATGAGCAGTCGGGCGTGACCCGTGATCGGCGTGAATTCGAGGCCGAGTGGGCAGGACGTAGGTTCCTGCTCGTGGACACCGGCGGCTGGGAGCTCAACCCGGGGGAGGAACTGACGGCCGGGATCCGCAGCCAGGCGGAGGTCGCCGTCGGGGGAGCGGACGTTGTGATCTTCGTTGCGGACTCCACCACCGAAATCACCGACGACGATCAGGGTGTGGCCCGCCTGCTTCTCCGCTCCGAGATCCCCTTCGTGTTCGTGGCCAACAAGGTCGATTCACCCAAACGGGACCTCGACATCGATCACCTGTGGACTCTCGGGTTGGGAGAAGCTCTGCCCGTTAGTGCTCTCCACGGGAGGGGAACCGGCGACTTCCTCGATTCCCTCGTTGAACTGTTCCCGGCCGAGGAGGAGGTCGACGAGGACGAATACGTGGCCTCGCTGGCGATCATGGGCCGGCCCAACGTCGGCAAGTCGACCCTGCTGAACAAGCTCGCCGGTGAGGAGCGGGTTCTCGTATCGGAGGTTCCCGGCACGACCCGCGACCCGATCAACCTGATCGTCGACCTCGATGGCGAGCCTTTCGAGATCATCGATACGGCCGGCATCAAGCGCCGCACCCGGATCAAGGACGATGTCGAGTTCTATTCAACGCTGCGGGCCAGGGAATCGCTGCGTCACGCCGACGTGGCGCTGCTGCTCGTCGACGGGCAGCGCGGCGCCACCCATCAGGAGCAGCGAATCGCCGAGGAGTTGGCCAAGGCGGGCGTGGGGCTGGTGATTCTCCTCAACAAGTGGGATGACGTCGATGAGGAGGCCCGGCTGCATACAGAAGACAGCGTGGCCGATCGGCTGGCATTTGTGTCGTGGGCGCCCGTGCTGCGAATGTCGGCCAAGACGGGCGCGCGTATCCACCGGCTGCCCAAGGCCGTCCGGGCGGTGCTCGAGGCGCGCCGGCAGAGGGTCCCGACGACGGAGCTGAACCGGTTGGTCCGTCGCTGGCAGGAGGCCCATCCGCCCCCCGTGCGCAAGGGGAAGCGGGCCCGGATCATCTATGCCACCCAGGCCGAGACCGAGCCCCCCACCTTCGTTCTGTTTGTAAGAGGCGGTGATCTCGGCCCGGATTATCTACGATTCCTCGAGAACCGCATCCGGGAGGAGTACGACTTCACGGGCACGCCGATTCGGATCCGAACGCGGCGCCGGCATCAGAGCCCCGAGCACGAGGCCGAGACATGAGCGAGCACAGCCAAACCGAACGATTCCGCGCTGAAGCCAAGCGGTCCCGCGAGGGCGGGCCGCCGCGGCATCACAACAAGCTGAAGGACCAGGGCAAGCTCTTCGTCCGAGATCGTGTCGAGCTGTTGTGCGATCCCGGCAGCTTCATCGAGGACGGTCTCCTCGCCAATGCCGTGACGCCGGAGCACGGCGCCGACGGTGTCGTGACCGGCCGGGCCCTCGTCGACGGCCGCCCCGTCGTGATTATTGCCAACGACCCGACGGTGAAGGCGGGTAGCTGGGGCCGCCTCACTGTGGAGAAGATGATTCGGGCCCTCGAAGCCGCCTATGACGAGCTGCTTCCGGTGTTCTACCTCGTCGACTCGGCCGGTGCCCGCATCACCGACCAGGTTGATTTGTTTCCCGGTCGCCGCGGGGCCGGCAAGATCTTCTACAACCAGGTGCGCCTCTCGGGCCGCGTGCCGCAGGTCTGCTGCCTGTTCGGCCCATCGGCGGCGGGGGGCGCCTACATCCCCTCGTTCTGCGACGTGGTGATCATGGTGGAAGGCCGGGCGTCGATGTATCTCGGGTCGCCTCGCATGGCGCAAATGGTGATCGGCGAGGAGACGACGCTCGAAGAGATGGGCGGCGCCCGCATGCACTGCGAAGTGTCGGGCTGCGGCGACGCCCTGGTGACGAGCGACGAAGAAGCGATCCAATTCGCCCGGCTGTACTTCTCCTACGTCGCCGACCACTTCCGGGTGTTGCCGCCGGAGTACGCCGCCTCCGCACCCGACCCCGACTATGACGCCGCCACTGCGGTGCCCGAGGACCCCAAAGCCGGCTACGACATGCTGTCGCTCATCAACGCCATTGCCGATGAGGGCAGCGTCCTCCAGATCAAGGAATTGTTCGCCAAAGAGGTGATCACGGCGTTCATTCGTATGGACGGCAAGTCGGTCGGCGTCGTCGCCAGCCAACCCAGCCACCTCGGGGGAGTGCTGTTCGTCGATTCGGCCGACAAGTCGGCCCGGTTCATCTGGCTGTGCGACGCCTTCAACATCCCACTGCTGTTCCTTGCCGACGTTCCCGGCTTCATGATCGGTACAGAGGTCGAACGCCAGGGCATCATCCGGGCGGGAGCCAAGATGATCACCAGCCTCTCCGAGGCCACCGTGCCCCGCCTGTCCATCATCGTGCGCAAGGCGTACGGGGCGGGCCTGTATGCGTTCTCCGGCCCCGGGTTACATCCGGAGGCCACGCTGGCGCTGCCGACCGCCGAGATCGCCGTCATGGGCCCCGAGGCGGCCGTCAACGCGGTGTACTTCAACAAGATCCAGGCCCTCGACGAGGCCGACCGCGAGGAGTTCGTTGAGGAAAAACGTGCCGAGTACGTCGAGGACGTCGATCTGCTGCGGCTCAGCTCGGAGCTCATCATCGACGGCATCGTGCAGCCGGAGGATCTCCGGGACGAAGTCATCGCCCGATTCAAGATGGCCGCCCGCAAGACCCGCTCATTCTCGGAACGCCGCCACGGCGTCCCCCCCGTATGAGGATTCCATGACCGACGAAGTGATCCCGCCCTCGGACGGCGAGTCGGCAACGGCTGCCGCTGGCGCTGAGGAGGAGGTCAAGTGGCCGATCGGGTTCATGGTGATCCTCGCCCTGGCCGCCATCTACGTCGGATGGCGGGTGGTGCAAATGGTTGGAAACCTGTTCGGCTGATGACACGGAGGCAGGCGGTCCGCCTGCCACAATCGTGGCGTACAATCACGCCGTACAATGACACAGACGGGCTGTGGCGCAGCTTGGCAGCGCGCTTGACTGGGGGTCAAGAGGTCGCCGGTTCAAATCCGGCCAGCCCGACCAGACGAATCCCTGCTCAGCGGGGGTTCTCCCGCGATTGGGGTTTCGGGCGGAGCGGCTCGGGCGCCCAATGGGCATCGAACATGTGTGCGGCGGGGAGCTCGGGGCTGCTGTAATCGGTGAATGGATCGATAAGAATGCAGTCGGCATCATCGAGAAGATTGGAGACGCTTTGCACCAGCTTCCGATCCCCATACCCTTGCCTGTTCTCGAGGGTATGCCTGTTCCCCTCCTGGTTCCATGATCACGGTCGAGGTTGTTTATCTTGACGCCGTGGATCGTGGCGGTGAAATCGGCGCATCGCAGGTTGGTGCGGCCATAGAAAAGGCGGAAGAGACGGAATGTCTTGCAGATCTCGTCCTGGTCGAAGCCGTCGAACGAGAACCGGCCTCGGGCTGGGAAGGAGAACTGGGCCCAGCTCGAAGCGTGATTCGAGGCGGGATCCGCAGTTCCTTGACGCGACACGCTGCAGGCCGTGCGGAGGAGGTTCACTTCTCCTATAGCAGTAGCCGAGCGGCCGGCATACTTGCAGGCAGCGTTGAGCGACGCGGGGCAGCGCACATGGGTCCGAGCGTCGACACCGTCGAAGTGACCATTCAAGACCCCGAGGGCGAGCCGAGCAACCGGGTGGCGCGATGGGCTCTTGCGTTGCTGACCACTTGGATTAGCCGGCACCCGCCGACGTATGGCCGAGTCACGATGGGTGGCGGGGAGACATGGTGGGAAACGACGCAGCACCGCAGTCGACCGCGCTCCGAGTTCTACGCGGTCTCAGATCAACGGATACTCAATCCTGATTGGGCCTTCTTCGTCACGAAGAGGCACTTGGAGCAGCTAGACATCGCACGCATCGCCACCTTGGGTGCTCGAGTCGAGTGCATGACGGGCGGTGTTCTTATCCAACGAACGCCCGAGTTGTTCGACATGCGGGAGACGGACCTCGAGGAGTGGGTCAGCCTCCTTCGACCGATTCTCTGGTAGCCGCCGGTCGGCTTTTCGAACGACGAGTAGACGCTCCTGAGCCTGCAAGCGTGAACCCGTCCGGGTTCCTGTCGGCACGAGCCCGCGGATTTGTGGAACGGGTGGTTCGCTGGACTACGCAGGGAGCCTGGTTGGAGCCCGGTGAGGATTGGTCTCCCTATCGTTTTCAACATGTGACCCGCTCAGGGTGATCCGTCCATTCCGCGGCGAGCCTCCGGTCTAGATCGAAACCTGACCGGCCCGATCACCCGCTACGTGCGATATCGCCCCATTGCCGAAACAGCGCCGAGCGGCACTCAGTTCGGCGCTCGGTCAAGGTTCGATGCGGTTGGCGGTTGTCACGCGGTCGATGCTGCGGTCGAAGGAGACGATGTCGGGTACTCGGGCGGCCTCGGCTGAGGCTACGAGGTACGCCTCGGCGAAGTCGATACGATGGGTCTCGTACACCTCTAGCGACCGCAGCAATAGAGCGGGATCGAGCGTCCGGATGGGAGCAAAGGCGATCACGGAGCGCACCAACCGGGCTACCTCGTCGGTGGGCACCTCGTAGTAGGACTCGAGTACGTAGACGATCTCAGCCACGATGAGGTCGGGGAGGAGTAACTCGTCGGCTTCGGCCAGGAAGGTGGTGGCGCGTGCAGCCAGGTCGGGAGGGTCGCCCGTCAGATGCCTGATGAGGACGTTGGTGTCAACGAAGGCCGTCACCGACGCGCAGCAGCGCGGGCCCGTCGGGTGCTGCGCCGCACATCGTCCCACGCCACTCCTCGCTTGGCAGCCGGTACCTCTACCGTGCCGGCCAGCTCCAGGAGGTTGGGGGTCTTGGCCAGCATGGCGCGGTGCTGCTCCACTCTGAATACGATCTGGTCGCCTGCGGCGATCCCGAGGGCTTCCCGGACCTGTTTCGGAATGGTGATCTGGCCTTTTGATGTGACCTTGGCGGCGAGATCCATTCGAGAGTTCCTTACTTGGAGGACATAGTAAGGATAGCATGTGGCGACGCGAATGGACAGGGGTACGTCCGCGACAGTCAGAGACGCATTGCGTCGGGATACGTAGTCTGGTTTCGAGGCTGACCGCGGGTTTGCGACGGATGCCGAGCGCTCGGGTCGAGGCGGTTCACTAGAGAGGAAACGGCGCATGGACGTGGCGAACAAGACAACACTGATCAGCAACGCGTCCTGGGTGGTCGCCTGGGATGACGCAAGCAGCCGCCATACCTATCGGCGGGACTGCGACCTCGCCTTCCGGGGCAACAGCGTCGTGCACGTAGGGCCCGGATACGAAGGGCCGGCCGACGAAGTGATCGCGGGCGAACGGCTGATGGTCATGCCCGGACTGGTCAACATCCATTCCCACCCTCTCTCCGAGCCTCTCGGCAAAGGATTCTTCGAGGATGTTGGGAATCCGCGTCTGGGCATGAGCGGTCTCTTCGATTACATGCCGGTCTACGGACCGGATGAGACAGGCATGGCCACGTGTGCCGAGGTGGCCTATGTCGAGCTGCTGAAGAGCGGGGTGACCACTCTGGTTGACCTGTCGGTGCCTTATCCCGGCTGGATGGAACTGCTCGCGGCAAGCGGTCTGCGTGGCATCGTGGCACCGATGTACCGCTCGGCGAGCTGGCGCAGTGACAACGGGCACGACGTGACATACGACTGGGCTGCCGATGGCGGCGAGGCGTCGTTTCGGGCATCGCTTGACGTGATCGACCGGGCACTGAACCACAGCAGCGGGCGGCTGGGGGCGATGGTCACACCGGCCCAGGTCGATACCTGTACACCGGAGTTGCTGCAGGCGGGCCACGCGGCCGCGGGCGAACGTGGCGTGCCTTTGCAGATCCACGCCGCACAGAGCCTCGTCGAATTCCATGAGGTCACTCGCCGCCATGGCATGACTCCCCTGGAGTGGCTCGCCACCCTCGACGTGCTCGGACCGGGCACGATCATCGCACACTGCGTCTTCACCGACAGCCATTCATGGATCTACTGGGGTGAGCGGGACGACTTTGAGCGTCTTGCCGAGAGTGGCGCCGCCGTGGCGCATTGCCCCAACGTGTTCGGGCGCCACGGCATGCTGCTCGAGTCCTTCGCCCGTTACCGGGCCGCTGGCATTCCACTCGGGCTCGGCACGGATACCTTCCCCCACAACATGCTGGAGGAGATGCGCCTGGCGTCCCTCTTGGGGCGCGTTGCGGAGCGGCGGGTCGAGGGGACGACTACGGCCGACGTCTTCGCGGCAGCCACCATCGGCGGTGCCCGAGCGTTGGGTCGCGAGGACATCGGGCGTCTGACACCAGGCGCCAAAGCCGACATCGTGCTGGTCGACCTCGATGTACCGACCATGCAGCCGCTACGGGATCCGCTGCGCAGCCTCATATTCGCCGCGGCCGACCGCGCTATCCGCGATGTCTATGTCGACGGTGAACCGGTGGTCGTCGACGGCGAGGTAGTGACCCTCGACATGGCCGCCGCATTGACGCGCCTGGAGACCCTGCGCGCCAAAGCGGAGGCGGAGGTGCCGGCCAAGCATTGGAGCGGACGACCGGGCTCCGAGGTCGCGCCCCTGGCGCTGCCCTTGACGCCTGAGGTCTAGAGCAGACTGCGACCAGAAGCGCTCAGGGTGGTGGCAGTCGCGGTCGTGTTCGCCAATGGTCATCAGCCTCTAGCGAGCCCGCCTTCCCTGTAGGACCCTTGCAACGAGGGAATCATGCGTTGGAGCGTATTGCCCGTCGTGATCGTGTTGCTCGCAAGCTGCGGCGACTCTGCTGAGAGCCCGTCGAGCGTCGTGAGTGGCGGGGTCACCGACTGGATCGATCTACCGCCGCCCGATCTCACCGGTGAGACTCCGCTCGAGGAGACACTGACAAGCCGCCGCTCGATTCGTCAGTACAGCCGGCAGCCTCTCGCCATGGAGGACATCTCACAACTGCTGTGGGCGACCCAGGGGGTCACTTCGGATGCCGGCCAGCGCACCGCACCGTCCGCCGGCGGGCTGTACCCACTCGAGGTGTACCTCGTGACGCCGAGCGGCTGGTACCACTACGACCCGGAGCAGCATCGACTCGAGGTCATGGGCGCAGATGATCGCCGGGCATCGCTCAGCGTGGCGGCTCTCTCCCAGTCGGCCGTGGCCGACGCCGCCGGGGTGTTCGTCATCGCCGCCGTCTACGCCCGCACCGAGGGCAAGTACGGCCGGCGAGCCGAGCGCTACGTTCACCTCGAAGCGGGCCACGCTGCGCAGAACCTCCTCCTGCAGGCGGTCGCACTCGATCTGGGTGCAGTGCCGATCGGTGCATTCGACGACGCCGCCGTTCGGGAGGTGCTGGGAAGTCCCGAGGACCATGCGCCTCTGTACCTCATACCCGTAGGGCATCCGGCCGGCGGGTAGTTACTCCGGACCTGGTCGCGATGAGGCAGAGGAGTCATGCATCAGCCAGCGCCGCGACTCGGACCCCATGGTGAACCCGTTCGGCGCCGCGCCCGGCGTGTCAATCTTTGAATGTCGGAATCGGCACCGTGCCCAGCTCGGCAGCGTGCTTTCTGAGCGAGCGAGCAATCACCATACGCTGGATCTCGGTGGTGCCGTCGACGAGCTTCATGACCGCTGCGATCCGATAGAGCCGCTCGAGACCGTAGTCCTTGAGCAGGCCGTAGCCGCCGAGGACCTGTATGCACGTGGCCGCCGCCCGTTGCGCCGCGTCGGGCACGAACCGCTTGGCGTGAGCCGCGGCGAGAGTGCCCTCCGGGGTTCCCAGGAGAGTTGCCGCTTTGCCATACAGCAGACGGCCGGCTTCGAGATCTGTAGCCACATCGGCCAGCATCCACTGGATCCCCTGCATATCGAGCTCTCTTTGCCCGAACATCTCCCGGTCCCGGGAATACATCAGGGCGGTGTCCAGCGCCGCCGACATCAAGCCGCAACATCCTGCTGCGATAGACGTCCGGGCGATGTCGATCGCCATCAGAGAACCGCTGAGGCCCTGACCCGGCGGAAGAATGACATTCTCCGCGGGCACGGTGACGTCCTCCAGGAACATGTCGGCAACCGGCATGAACGGTGAGACCAACATGTCGTATGCAGGGCCGAAGCGAACCCCCGGGGTGTCGGCGGGGATCGCCACCATTGCCATATCGCGGTGGCCGGGCTCGGGAGAGGTTTTGACCACGACGAGATACAGCTCGGCCTCGGTCGCCAGCGAAACCCATGCTTTGTGCCCGTTCACGGTGTAGGAACCGTCATCGTTGATGGTCGCTCGAGTGCGCAACCCGGCGGCGTCGGATCCCGACTGGGGTTCGGTGAGGACGAAGCCACCCATCGCATCACCCGTGGTCAATCGGGGAGCCCACTCTTGCTTGAAGGTATCGGTGCCGAAGCCGCTGACCGCATAGGTGACGATGTTGTGCATCGAGAGCGAGAAGGCGTAGACGCCGGCGCCCCGCCCCAGCACCTCGAATACCGGGATCGCTTCGGCGAGTGAGAGGCCCTGACCTCCCAGCTCCGGAGGGGCGTACATGCCGAGCAGCCCGTCCTCGGCTGCGGCCCGAGCGGCCTCACGCGGAAAATGATCGAGCTTCTCCCATTCGTCCACCTGGGGAAGCACCAGTTCGTGCAGATGCTTCTCCGCAGCAGCGATGATGGCGCTCATTGCGCCCCCATTCCGGCGCGGACGACTTGGGCGTACATCTTGTCGGGAGTGTCACCCAGAGGGGGGAGCACACCGACGGGAACCGGCTCCAACATGGCTAGTCCTTTCGAACGGATCCTGTTGCGGCGCGCCATCGCAGACTAACGCGACGGGCAGTGTCTTTCCGAGCCCGTACGGCATCGACCAGCCATCTCACACCGAACCGGTCGACGCTCACCAAGGTGGCCGGCTGAAGTCCGACCTGCCGCCGATCTCGGGCTCAAGTCCCCTCGCTACTCGGCCCCCGTGTCGAACCCGAAGATTGCGCTCTGTACGATCCTGTTGACGTCGGCGATTCTGTCCAGTGAGGAGTACACACCGCGGGTGCGATGCGTCTTCTTGCGGTATTCCCTGGCATGGTCCTCTGACCAGAGGAAGACGTTCTCTCGTCAGAAATCGTCGACGATGCTGGGAGCCTCGATGTCGAAGATGTCTACGTCGGGTGTGAAGACCATCGGATTAGCCCCGAGCTGGGCAACCGTGATGTTCATGTCGCTGTCGATGTCGAGCGTTATGGGTTCTTCACAGTGTTCGCATCTGGTTTCGGCGGTGATTGAAACTGGTTCGCTTCTGAGGTGCCCTTGCACGAAGGGCGTCGCTATCACGTCGGCCGCTCAGGCGGCGTAGAGGGTCTCGCCCGACTTGAACCTGATTCGGTGTGGGGTGGGTTCGGCGGTTACCGGATAGGCCCACACGACGTCGCCGTCTCCGCTCCGAACGAGGAAGCTCATTCCTGCCTCGAGGTCAGCCAGGATTCCGATGACCGTAGGCAGCGGGAGATCGAGACCATCAGCGATGTGCTGGGGCGGCATAGGCTTGCCAAATCGGGGGAGTTCTCTGACAACAAAGTGATGGACGGCACGATCCTGGGCAGAAACGGTACCGACAACTTCTCGGGCCCTCTCAGCGAGCCGCCCGACACGTTTGCTGCCGATCGCCGGGGGAAGCCGGAGAATCAGTCTCCATACGCCGACCATCAGCCAATCACCCATAGCTTCGTCTCCGCGCTCCCGGGATGTGTCTTTGAGGCTACCCAACGGCTAACGAGATTGATGGACACGGACGGTCCGATGTCGCCCGACGCCCCCCACCCAATCTCACCAAGCGGTAGCGCCGAGCAGACCAGCTGCGAGTGGCTGGGGGGCCGGTCTCAAGCGGCGTGCTGAAGTCGGATGTCGATCTGGAGTCCGCGCTGCGATTCGGGGTCCATGGTGACCTCGATCGTCGCCGTCATGGGGCCGGGCCCTCTGGCTTCGATTTCACAGCTGTCGGTCTGCGGGGTGAAGTCGGACACGCGCCCCCAGCCGTCGAGCGACCGCCGTAGATCGCTGCAGGTGGTAGTTGCCAGTCCATCCGTTCGATATTGGGCCGTCATCGCGACGGTGTTGAAGGGCGTGACCCGTCCCCAGTTGAGGTCGACGAGTTCGTACTGATCGCCTGTCATGATCCGCTGCATGGTCGTGTCGAGCGGCGCGGGACTGCCGCTCTGCCAAGGCATCACGAGTTGGAACGGATGCAGGAACGTGATGGCGAGCCCCACCAGGAGCAGAGCCCCGATTTGCACCGTTCTTTTCATCTACCGTCAACCCCTCGACACGGCGACCAGGTCATATGTTTGCACAAGGAGCGCGGCCGTCGCGCACCAAGGATTTCGCAACCGGACGGAGCGATGACGCGCTAGATCCGATCGAGGAGCTCACCCTTCTTCGATTCGAACTCCTCGTCGGTGAGGATGCCGGCTGCGCGGAGGTCTCCCAGCCGGGCAACCTGGCTGATGACGTCGTTGGGGCCATCATGCCGTAAGCGCCGGCACAGCTCATCGATGGCCTCCTGGACGGTGGACACCTCGCTCAACTCGGAACAGTCATCCGGCGCCCGGTAGCCCACATCGGCGGCCTTGATGTCCGTCAGGGATGGGAATCGCCGCAATAACGAGGTCACTTGGGTCCCATCGACGACGGCCACGGCGCAGAAGTTGCGGTCGACGCCGCGAGGCTGCAAGAACCGGGCATCGGTGCTATCGCCGGGCCAGAGCACTCCGACGTTGACCCGGGCGGGAATCTGCCAGTAGTCCCCGGCCCGGTAGCTCCCTCCGACCCCGAACTGAATCTCGACCCCGGACTCCAACTCCAGCCAGCGGCCTTCCTCGATGACTACGGCATGGTTGTCCATCGCCATGCCGTCGCCCTGGTGGTGATTCCACCTGCGGATGAGTGGATGGCGGGACGCATCGCCGCCGAGGGGCCCGGCCGGAGCGTCGTCGAGAGTGAGCTGACGAGACGCTTCATCGACCGTGATCATCGCCAGGTGCGCCGGCACCGACCCCAGTGCAGACGAGTCGTCGACAATCTCCACGATGTCACCGTCTCCGGGTCGAAGCGCAGTATCTCTACCGAGGTCGGCGACGGTGACAACGTCCCCGGCCATCTGCACGATCGGGTAGACGACCGACCCGTTGTCTCGCGACCACTTGAACGTGGCAGTCCCGGCCGATCCGCCGCGGTGCACCTCGATCCGGTAGAGCTGGTTCTCGAGCCGGGTGTAGCCGGATCCCGGCGGCTCGATGCGGTCCCCGTCGGTTGAGGCGGACGGGGCGGCTCGAGCCCGGAGAGCGGCGCGGCTCTGCGAACCCGGTGGCGACCACCCCGGCGCGAAATCCTCGCAGTCGAGGCCGGCACCGATGGGTTCCAGCTGGAGCTGCCACACGATCCTGGTACGCGTCGCCGTATCGGGGCCCCCGAGGCCCGGTTCGAGGATCTCGGGGTCCTCGTGGCCGGTTATGTGGCGCTCCCACACATCCAGGTAGGCGAGGTACCTGCCGTCCGGCACGGGCCGGGGGTCCGGCAGGTCCGGCTGGGTGAGGTACGTGGTGACCCGGCGGGCGCGGGCGCCGGAGCCGAGCTTCGCGACGTTTCCGGCGACGCGGACGAGCCGCTCGGCACAGTCCACGACCTGCACGGTCACCGCAGCGGTGGCGCCGGCGATCTCGAGCCACTGGCCCGCCGCCGGGACCCGCCCATCGAGCTGCAGGCTCGCCAGTTCGACGTGGTCGGCCGCCGGTATCGCGACTACCTCGACCCACTCGGCGTCGAGTTCGACGGTACGGCCGTTCACGTATGCCCGCCCGGGAGAGATCGCCAGGTCGGCACCACCGGCGATTGAACTGAGGACGAACGCCGCGTTGCCATCCGGTGCACCGCATGCACCGATGATGTCTTGGCGACCGATGGCTCTCAGGTGGCCGTCGATTTGGGTCTGCTCGTTCCAATCGCTGTCGATCTGGACCCGGCCCTGTTGCAGCCGCACGCTGCGGTAGTGCTTGTCAGGTTGAAAGGTGTTGCGGCTGAAGTCGCCTTTCATTCTCGCCTCCTCCGTGAATGCGCCGAATTCATGGTTCGGGTCGAACCATGCGGCTCGGTTCTGAACCTACCCGGCCGGAGCGGCCGACACCCATGCCTCCGAAATCTCGGCGGGGTCAGACGGGTGCGCCGCCATGCGGCCGCCAAAGGTCTTTCGCCTCTAGGTCGGGTGCCGTTCGCCACCTACGGTCGAAGAATCGGAAGGGCATGCCCTGCGACGGCGCGATGACCTGGAGGGCTCATCTCACGCCGGGGGAGCGACATGCCGGCTATGAGGAGCTTTCCGATCGAGCGAGGGGACGAATATGGGCTATTCGTTGGAGGGAATCGGCCGGTCGAATGGACGCGGGCTGAGGTGGTCGGGGGCGATGGTCCTGGCTGCTCTGGCTACGGCCGTGATCTTCGTGGCCGGAGGAACGGACGCCGACGCCAAGGAGAGTTATCACGATCCGCGGGCGAACGACGTGGGGTATTGCGCGAGTTGCCACGACGGGTTCGCCGATGGCCGCAGGGGCGAACTGCACGGCCTGCACACGGACGGCGCCGGCCCGCTGGGTGTGATCACCCGCAACTGCAACCTCTGCCACACCGGATCCGGGAAGGACAACCCGATGACGATGTGGTCGACCGGCGACTCCGGTGACGGATTGGGATGCGCCGGATGTCACGGGCGTGACTACGGCGAAACGATCCACGACGACTATCGAGATTTCCCCATCTCCGGGTTGCCCAAGGCGACCGCCTATGGGTTGCGTGATCATCATCTGGAGGCCGTCGGGATCAGCTGCTCCAGTGGATGTCACACGGGTGCTCCCTTCGGCACGCTGCCCGAGAACGTGGCGCCGCCCTATTACGCGCGAAGCGACGTCAACGTCAGCGACCCATGTGCCGACCTCCTCGACAATGACGGCGACGGTGACTACGACTCCGATGACTCGGACTGCAGCGGGGAACAGCCGCCGGTAGCTGATGCGGGCGGCCCCTATGAGGGGATTGTGGGGACGGCGGTTGATTTCGACGGATCGGCGTCGTACGACACGGACGGCTCGATTGTCGATTTCGATTGGGACTTCGGCGACGGGACCAACGGTACGGGGGCAACGCCGAGCCATGTCTATGAGGCGACGGGAGTCAAGGACGTGACGCTGACCGTCACCGACGATGCCGGATTGACCGATACGGCCACCACCACTGCCACGATCACTGTGACATCCGGCACCGATATCGTTGCCGGCGACGACGCTTACGCGACGACGCAGGACGTGTTGTTGACGGTGCCGGTGCCGGGTGTGTTGGGCAACGACAGCCACGCGGATGGCGAACCCTTGACCGCGGTGCTCAACAGCGACGCGGCAAACGGAACATTGGCGTTGGAGGAAGACGGATCTTTCACGTACCTGCCTGCCGAGGGTTTCGTCGGTCCGGATCTGTTCACCTATGTGGCCCGCAATGGGAGTGACCAATCGAACGTGGCAACCGTCGAGATCAGCGTGACCGTTCCGGCAGTTGTTCAGGCGGTCGATGACGCGTACACCACTCCGGTCGATACGAGCCTGGTCGTCGCCGCCCCGGGTGTGCTGGGCAACGATCTAGGCGGATCGGGGCTCTGGGCGTTCAACAGGACGAACCCGTCGAGTGGTTCACTCGTCTTCTCCAACGACGGTTCATTCACCTATGTGCCGAACCTCGGCTTCGTCGGAACCGATTCCTTCACGTACGACTTCTGGGACGGCGAGAACGGACGCTGGTCCAACATCGCGACCGTGCACATCGAAGTTGCCCATGTGGACCTCGATATCGCTCGATTCCGGGCGCCGAAGAGGGCCGACCTGAGTCGCTTCAAGGGAATCACGTTGACGCTCCAGATACGCAACAGTGGGTCGGTGGCGGTTGCAGACGGAGGATTCGGCGCGACGGCGACGGTCGTGGGAGTGCAGGAGGAAGTCGACGGAGCCGAGGGAGTCGAGGTCTACCGGGCGACCCTCCCAACAGGTCAGCTGCTGCCGGGTGCCACCACGGAGCTCCAATTCGACATCGGCGATCCCGGGCCTTTCTCACCCGGCGAAGTGGTGTGGACCGCCAGCCTTGACGTTCCGGGCGATGCGGACCTCGACGAGGCGACCGCAACGACGAAGATCGTCGAGTAGGGCGCCCTCGCGGTTCGCGGGCCAGAGACGAAATGGTCCTTGACGGGTCATGGTGTCGCGAGATAGATGTATCTGCAGGCTGAAAACCGGGGACATGCCGGGGACATGGAAGGCGTCCGCACGCTACCGAGGGGAAATGCCGACCATGCCGTTCTTTGTTTCACGCCGTTTCTATACGCTTCTTGTCGCGCTGGGGCTCGTTGCTGCGCTGGCAGCCCCGGCGGCGGCCGACACACCTGCTTCTGAAACGATCCACGTTGAGCTCGGTTTCAGCACCGAGCTGGACATAAACGAATCCGTGTCGGATGGCCTCCTGGGGGTTGACTTCGAGTTCTCTGTCGAAGGTACCGGCGAGCTGACCGTCGACCTCGGGGCGGACATCACGATCACCTACGACCGTGAGGATCTACTGCCGGGAGGCCTGGTTCCCGTCGAGGTGACCTTCACGCCGACCGACGATGCCAGCGTGGAGCTCCTGATGGATGTAACTGCCGACCTGGTCGCCGACATCGACGTCAGCCCGGCCACCTACATCGGGTGCATCTTCACTCCACTGGCTCCGATCTGCCCGCTGTTGGCGGTCATGGACACCATCGACGAGGAACTCCGGGCATTCCAGCTTGCCGGGGTGTCTGGCAACTTCGCGGCGCCGCTGGGGGCCGACCCTGCTGTTGTGATTCCCGCCTCAGGTGACACCGCGGCGTTGTCGTTCGCCGGTCTTGACCTGCTGAGCGCTCAAGTGGCGGGTGACATCACATTGGGCCCCGTGGCTTCCGGCGTGCTGGACGGACTCGGGGGAGCCGCCACGGTCGCAACGATCGAGGATGCCACCCTCGTCGGCGGTGAGCTTCCCGGAATCGCCGACGTCCTCGAATGGCAAGCTTCGGGATCGGCGCAGACGGTGACGCTACAGATCCCGGCGACGCCCGGTGGCACGGTAGGGATCGATCTCCAACCGATCTATCACTGGCTGAGCGCGGCCGCATCCATCGCGATCGACATCGACTTCGAAGGTGTCTTTTCGCTTCTGCCGGATCCGGGCAATATCACGGTGTTCAGCGGGAGCCTTGGCCAGGTCCTCGTCGACGAAGGCGTGGACCAGCAGATCGGTGACGCGGTGGCCGCGGCCATCGGGTTCGACCCCGGGTTTGCCGCGCAGGTGGCGGCCGGCAATGTTCCGATCCCGCTGACAGATCCGGTGATCAGCACATTCCCGCCGAACCCGGTCCTCGGGGGGATCGGTTTCACCATCGATCTCGATGCCGACGACGATGGTCTTCTCGACGGCGAGGAGATCGCCCTGGGCCTCAACCCTGATGACGATGACAGCGACGACGACGGGCTGACCGACGGTGACGAGGTGGACATCCATGGGACTGATCCACTGGATCCCGATTCCGATGATGACGGGTTGTCAGATGGTGATGAGGTGAACGTCTACGGGACTGATCCGCTCGATTCGGATTCCGATGATGACGGGCTGTCTGACGGAGAAGAGGTGAACGTTCATGGGACTGATCCGCTCGATCCGGACTCTGATGATGACGGGTTGTCTGATGGTGATGAGGTCAACGTCTACGGGACTGATCCGCTCGACGCCGACACGGACGACGACGGCCTCGACGATGGGATCGAGGTCATGTTCGGCACCGATCCACTCGATGCCGACAGTGACGACGACGGGATCCCGGACGGTCAGGACACCGAGTTCATCGAGAACGCCGTGACCGCACTCGACTCCGGCGTGTTCACGGGCCGGGGGAACCAGACAGCGACGCTGGACCGCCTCGCCGCTGCGGATCGGGCGGTGGCCCGGGGCAATCACGCTCAGGCGATCCACATGCTGGAGAACCTTCGGATGCGCATAGACGGATGCGGCACCGAACCGGACCGTAACGACTGGATCACCGACTGCGGCGCCCAGGTGCAGATCAGGGACCTGGTCGATCTGCTGATCTCCAATCTGAGCTGATCCCCGTCGCGGCTGCGGTGCTCGACCAACTCCTGCGTCGGGCACCGCAGCCGTTCAATCGGAGATCGTGAAACGTCAGGCGGCTACGGCGGCGGAGTTGGTTCGACGAAGGGATTCCGGCGAGGTACTT
>CAMYIJ010000044.1 GCA_947258375.1 uncultured Acidimicrobiaceae bacterium | reverse complement strand
TCCCCCCAACTCCCTCGCCAGCAGTTCGAGCCTGCCCGGCGGACAGCGACCGACTTGTCCCGACAGCCCGCCGAGGCAATCCCCCCACTCATTGGCCAGCAATTTCGAGCCCATCCGGCGAACGGCGACCGAATCGCGCCGGTGCGGGCTGATGGTCCCCTCTACCCGCTTCGGCGACTGCGTCGCCGGCGGGTCCCGGCTCGGGACGTTTGGCTCTCGGCAAGACCACAGCACATACGGGGTTGGGGCCTCACCCAAACCCCCCCTCGTCTCCCCCGCGGGGAGACACACAAGAGGGACCGCCCCCGCCGCCCCCCGCTCCCTTCGCCAGCAATTCGAGCCCGCCAGACAGACGGCGACCGAACCTTCTCGACAGCCGACCGACACCAATCCCCCCGCCATTCGCCAGCAATTCGAGCCCGCCAGACGGACGCCGACCGAACCGTGCCGACAGCCCGCCGACACGAATCCTCCGGCTGGAGCCATAGCGCAGTGGTTCGACGACCACCTCCGGGACGGCTAGCCCCTCACCGGTCCGCAATTGGGAAGAAGCTCGGGCGTGATACGTTGTGGGTGGCACGCCGTATCCGAAAGGGCCTCCCGCAAATGTCCCGACTTCACGACCTTCACGATGCCGGACAATCTGTCTGGTTTGATTTCATTCGCCGCGACATGATCGGTTCCGGCGAGCTCGCCCAGCTCGTCACCGACGGTATCCGCGGGGTGACGAGCAATCCGTCGATCTTCCAGAACGCCATCGACACGTCAGACCAGTACGACGAACAGATCCGGAGCCTCCTCGCCGCCAATGCCGAGGCAACGGTTGATGAGATCTTCGAGGAACTCGCCGTCGCGGACATCCAGGGAGCGGCCGACATCCTGCGACCCGTGTACGACGCCGCCGACGGCGACGACGGCTTTGTCAGCCTGGAGGTTTCCCCACTGCTGGCCGCCGACACTGCAGGCACGATCGAGGCCGCCAAGCGTCTCTGGCGTAAGGTCGACCGGCCCAACCTGATGGTGAAGGTGCCGGCCACCCCGGAGGGGATCCCGGCGATCGAGGAACTCATTGCCACCGGCATCAACATCAACGTGACCCTGCTGTTCGCACTGTCCGCGTACGAGGACGCTGCTCACGCCTACGTGCGGGGATTGGCGCGCGCCTCCGACCCCACGTCGATCTCATCCGTGGCTTCCTTCTTCGTCTCCCGGGTCGATTCCAACGCCGATGGCGTGCTCGACAAGATCGGCTCCCCTGAAGCACTCGAGCTGCGCGGGAAGGTCGCCGTGGCCAACGCCAAGCTCGCCTATCGCACATACCAGGCAATCTTCGAGGGTCCGGCGTTCGCCGCCGAGCTGGCACGCGGCGCGCGCCCGCAGCGCTGTCTATGGGCCTCGACGTCGACCAAGAACCCCGCATATTCGGACGTGCTCTACGTCGACACCCTGATCGGGCCCAATACCGTCAACACGTTGCCGCCGGCGACGGTCGACGCGTTCATTGATCACGGCACCATCGATGGTGCGGCCCTGGGAAGCGACGCCGGCGGCGCCGCCGCGCTCCTGCAGGCATTTCGGGCGGTTGGCGGCGACATAGACACCGTCACCGATGAGCTGCTGGATGAGGGCGTGAGGAAGTTCGCGGACGCCTACGTCGACATGCTGGATACCTTGCGCCGCAAGATCGAGATCATCACTGGATGAGCGTGCGACTCCAGCTGCACCTCAACGAGTATGTCGACGCCGTCGGCGAACGGCTGGCGGCGTGGGGCCACGACGACGTCCTTGCCAGGATGTGGGCCCGGGACCACACGCTGTGGTCTGCGGAGCCGGTCCCCGAGCTGACCGATCGGCTCGGATGGCTCGAACTGCCGGAGCGACTCACCCAGATGATCCCGGAACTCGAGGAATTCGGCCGGGAGTTGATTGCGGACGACGTCGCCCACGTTGTCGTCCTCGGCATGGGGGGATCGAGTCTCGCCCCGGAGGTCTTCGCCAAGACGTTCGGATCAGCTCCCAACGCTCCGGATCTCCGGGTGCTCGACTCCACACATCCGGCGGCGGTGCTCTCCACGGAGGCGGAGGTCGACCTCGGCCGTACCGTGTTCATCGTCGCCTCCAAGTCCGGCACGACCATTGAGCCGCTGTCTTTCATGGAGTACTTCTGGAGCCGGGTAGCGGAGTTGCCCGGCGAGCCCGGCGGCCACTTCGTGGCGACGACCGATCCGGGTAGCAAGCTCGAGGCTCTGGCCGGCGACCGCGGTTTTCGCCGCACCTTCCTGGCCCCACCGGACGTAGGTGGCCGCTACTCGGCATTCACGGAGTTCGGCATGGTCCCCGCCGCCGCGATCGGAGCCGACCTGTCGGCGCTGGCCGCCGCGGCGATGACGGCGCGCGACAACAGCAGCGCTACCGCCCTGGTCGCCCAGTCCGACGGATGCCGGCTGGGGGCGGCACTGGGGGAACTCGCGCGCGCCGGGCGCGACAAGGTCACGTTTCTCACCAGCCCCGACATCGCGGCGTTACCTGCCTGGATCGAGCAACTCATTGCAGAGTCGACCGGCAAACGCGGGACCGGCATCATCCCGATCGGTGGCGAAACGCTGGGAGCCGCGGACACCTACGGGACGGACCGTTTCTTCGTGGTTATCGAGACCGCGGCTGAGCCGCCAATCGACACAGCAGCCATCTCGGACCACCCCCACGCGGTTCTTTCCCTCGACTCGACGACGGACATCGCCGGCGCGATGTACAGCTTCGAGATCGCGACGGCCCTGGCCGGATCCGTGCTCCGGATCCAGCCGTTCGATCAACCTGACGTTCAGCTCGCCAAGGAACTGGCGCGCGATGCCATGGCCGGAGAGATCGACCAAGCGACCGTCGTTCAGGTCGATGCCCTGGCCCCTGACCTCGTCGGGCAGGTCGCCGACTGGCTGAACTCGGCAGAAACGGGAGACTATGTCGGCATCCACGCCTTCATCGAGCCGACCGCGGCCGCCCGTGATGCGCTCGACACGGCACGCCTCGCCGTGCGCGATGCCCGCGGCGTGGCGACCACGCTCGATTTTGGTCCCCGCTTTCTGCACTCCACCGGACAGCTTCACAAGGGAGGACCCGATTCCGGGTTGTTCCTGGAGATCGTCGACGACCCGGCACCTCCCCTTCCGGTGCCAACCACCGATTACGACTTCGCCCAGCTCGTGACGGCCCAGGCATTTGGTGACCACCTGGCGCTTCGCCAGAGGGGCCGACGCATCCTGCTGATCAGCCTGGGCGACTCAGGCATGGAAGCACTGCAGAGGGTCTCCGCCGCGGTGAGCGCCGCGGCCCGGAGTGGTCGCTAGCTAGCGACCTTCTTCGACATTGGTGGCGCGATTTCTCACCAATGGGTGGGATCGCCATCAACGCCGGGCCACCGTCGAATCCTTCGCCGTCGACTACGACGAGTTCCAGGATCGGCACGTTTTCCTGGCCCACGACTTCGAGACCGGCCGAGGATTCACCCGGGAGGACTTCACCGCGAGGCTGTATGCACAGTCCGCGGAATTACCGGGATCCATCGCTTTCCTCGACGAGCTGAAGACGACCGGCCTGCAACTCGCTTCTTCGAACAACGAGTCACGCGAGATCAACGAGCACCGGATCCGGAGGTGTGCCCTCAACCTCTAGTGCGCCGGCGACGCCGGGATAGACGGCGCCGTTCACCGGTATCGAAGGCTTGCGGAGGCAGTTCATCGAGCGCAGGGTTCTCGTTCCTGTCTCCGGCGCTTCCTAGTCCGTCGAGCCGTTCCAGAACACCAGCGCCGGGGCCACGGCGAGCTCGAGCGTGAAGATGCTGTCGTCGTCGTATCGATAGGTGAGGTCACCATCCATCAGCCGCGCCAGCCGGCGCGAGACGGTGAGACCGAGGCCAACAGACCCGGGGAGTCCGACAGATCGATGGGCCCTCTCGTAGGCCTCGAATATGGTCTCGCGCGACTCGAAGGCCACCCCATCTCCGCTATCGGCCACCTCGATCCAGATACGTTCGTTGTCGTGCCTGACGTCGATCCGAACGCTGTCCCCGCCATATCGGATTGCGTTTGTCAGGAGATTGCGAATGATCTGGCGGAACCGCACCGGGTCGGCATAGCAAGTTGGATTGTGGTCGCTCACTTCGATCTCGACATGGTGCGGCATGCGCACCGACGAAACCGCAGCGGCGAGCGCCGGCCCAACCGCCATCGGCTCGACGTGGATGGGCAGCTTGCCGATATCGGCCCGCGCCGCCACAAGGAGATCTTCCACCAGATCGCTCATGTCTTGGGTTTGATCAACCACGAGGCGCAGCAGCTCGTCCCGCTCGTCGTCGTCGATGTCTCTCCAGCGATCCTGCAGCTCATGGCTGATGCCCATGGCCACCGTCAGCGGCGTCCGCACCTCATGGCTGATCGACGCGATGAACTCGTCCTTGGAGGAAACGAGCTTCTCGAGACGGCCCCGGGATTCGGCCCGCTCGAGAGTGGCGGCAATTACGCTCGATATCGCTTGGAAGAAGTGGATGTCGTCGTTGTTCAGCTCCGGATCGGCCATACTCGCCGCCGCCAGAAGCGCGGTGGAACCGTTCACATCCTGCACCGGAAGCAATGCCGCGTACCCTCCGAAAGGTGTCGGTACCACAGTGGCGTCCTGCGACTCGGGAATCTGGCCGATCATCCACGCGGTCTCGAGCCGATCCAGCAGAGTGCTCGTCAGCTCTCGCCGGTCCCACCGGGTGTAGACCTTCAGGTTCTCGCCCCGGAGCAGTGCGACGCCGTCCATGTTCAGACCTTCTTGGGCGATCCGAACGGCGCTGAGAGAAACTGCGTGAGGGTCGTGGGATTGCAGAGCGAGTTGGCCGAGGGCCGAAACGGAAGCCTGCTGCAGTGCCCGGTTGCGCAACTGCGTTTCTGCCATGTAGCGCTGGGTCACATCAAAGAGGGCGCCTTCGTAGATAATCGAGCCGTCGGGCTGGGTCAGCGCCTTCGAGAAGTCACGCACCCAGACGGTCGATCCGTCGGGGCGAGCCAGTTCGAAGTCCCGCCCGTCGAGGTTCCCCGCCCGATCCAGCTCGGCGCGAGCGGCGGCCCGGTCCGAGGGACGAACGTAGATCGTGGAGACGTTCAAACTCACGAGGTATTTCGGGTGGGGGTAGCCGGCCAGCGCCGCCATGGCGTGGTTGGCTTCGAGAATCTCGCCCGAAGGCCGCACGCGGTACATCGCGACCGTATGGCCCTCGAAGAATTGGCGATACCTCACCTCAGACTCCCGCAGAGCCGACTCTGTCGCCCGCTGTTCGGTCATGTCGTGGAGCTGGAGCATGAATCCGGCCTGATCGCCATCGTCGATGTAGGCGAGACCGAGGTCGACGGTGCGCGGGCCGTCACCGGCCAGGAGCTGCACCTCGCGGCGGAGGCGTCCCTCTCGAGCCGAATTGGCGTCAATGAGGAACTGGACGATGTCATGACGATCTTCCGGGTCAATGATCGAAATCACCGGCCGACCTTTCAGGAACCCGCCGGCGACGTCGAGGAGATCGCACGAGGCACTGTTCATTGCGACGATCCGGCCGCGGGCGTCGAGCCACACTGCGGGCATTGCACCCGCGAGAAGGGACTGCCAACCCGCGTCGCGCGGATCGGCCGACCCCTGCGTTGGCAGTGTTTCATTCCCCGTCATACCGATGAATTGATATCGGCGCCGTAGTCGCGACCTGAAGCGGCCTGGCGCGGCACGACATGGGCGGCGTCCCGCCTTAGCCCTTTCGCCGGGTTAGCCTGCCGAAATGGGTACCCGGTATTTCACACCAAAGCTCTTTCATTTCCTCGAGGACCTCGTGGAGAACAACGACCGCGAGTGGTTCAAGGCCAATCAGGACGACTACGAGAAGTACGTACGTGAACCTGCTCTCGACTTCATCAACGACTTCTCGGGGCCGCTCGCCAAGATCTCGCCGCACTTCAGCGCCGACTCCCGCAAGGTTGGTGGATCACTGTTTCGTATCCAGCGCGATACGCGATTCGCCAAGGACAAGACCCCGTACAAGCCGAACACCGGGATGCAGTTCCGTCACGTCATGGCGAAGGACGTCCACTCCCCCGGTTACTACATCAACCTGCAGCCGCGCGAGTGCTACATCGGGCTCGGCCTGTGGCGCCCGGAAACCAAGGTCGCCTATGCCATTCGCGAGGCGATTGCCGACGACCCGGCCGGCTGGAAGAAGGCCAGCCGCGGCAAACGGTTCACCGACGTCCTCACCGTCGGCGGCGATTCACTGACCCGACCACCCAAAGGTTTCGATGCAGACCATCCCCTGATCGAGGATCTCAAGCGGAAAGACTTCATCGCTTCCACGAAGATCACCCAGAAGATGGTCACGTCCGATCATTTTATGGAGGACCTCACCGATATCTTCAAGAGGGCGACCCCCTTCATGAAGTTCCTCTGCGGCGCCGTCGGCGTGAACTTCTAGGGCGGAACCACCGCTGAACCCCGCTCCGTTTGTCAGGGTATGAGACCGTGGCTTCGATATGGGCTGATCGCAGTTGGAGCGCTGCTTGTCGTGGCCGCGGCCATTTGGCAGTTCTACGACCCCGGTTCCGGATACGCGGTCCGCGGAGTCGATGTATCTCATCACCAGGGTCGCATCGATTGGGACGCCCTCGCCGCCGACGACACCTCTTTCGCGTACATCAAGGCGACCGAGGGCGGGGACTGGGTCGATTCCCGATTCGAGGAGAACTGGAATGCGTCGCGGGACTCGGGAGTGATCCGCGGCGCCTACCACTTCTTCACCTTCTGCCGGCCCGGTATCGAGCAGGCCGCCAATCTCATTGCCACGGTTCCTGTGGAGCCCGGCATGTTGCCACCCGCCGTCGACCTCGAGTTCGGAGGCAACTGCGATGCACGACCAGCCGTTGCCGATTTCAGAGCTGAGCTGGCCGCGTTCCTCGACGCCACTGAGGCACATTACGGAACCCGCCTGGTGGCGTACGTCCCGAATGACTTCTACGAGGCCTATCTCGCCGCCGATCCTCCCGACGTGGTTTGGTGGGTGCGCTCCCTGGGCTGGGAGCCCTCGGGTGAGCCCCAGTGGACCTTCTGGCAGTACTTCATCGGCGAGAAGGACGGCGTTGCCGGCCGCGTCGACCGCAACGCGTTTGTCGGCGACCTCAATGGCCTCCGCGCCTTGACGCTCGACGGGTAAGTTCGTGTCATGAGCGACGACATCACCGGCATCGCCGGAGTAATCATTTGGACCGAACCCGGGCGTCACACTGAGATGGCGGCCTTCTACCGCGACACAGTCGGGCTGACGCCCCGCTCCGACCGGGAAGGGTTCATCAACTTCGAGTGGGGCTCGGTGCGCCTGACGGTCGCCCGCCACAGCAGCGTTACGGGCTCGAGCAAGGATCCCCTACGCACGATGGTCAACCTCGAGGTTGCTGACATCCATCCCGTGCATGACCGGCTGGTCGCCGCCGGCGTGCCATTCACCCGACCCCCCGAACAAGAACCGTGGGGCGGCTGGATCGCCACCTTCAACGACCCCGACGGCAACACCGTCCAACTGATGCAGTTGAGTTAGGTCACACCGGCGTTCGGTGAGCGGCTTGCCCCTCTCGTTCTTGCGGACACACGCGCCGTATCTGGCGCGTATGTCCGCAAGAACGGTCTGCCTCCTCGCCTCCCGGCACCGTCAATCGTATGCTCCACTGCTTCCAGGGCGATGCCGTTCGCGTCGACGGAATCCCGATGAGCGAGCGCATCGGCGCCCGGCTCCAGGCCGACCGGGCGACCCTCCTCACCAACGATGGTGGCCCCGCCGAGTTTCTGCTCCTCCAGGGCGAACCGATCGGTGCGCCCGTATTCCAGCTCGGACCGTTCGTCATGAACTCGCCGGAAGAGCTGCGTGAGGCCGTCACCGACTACCGGCGAACGGAGTTCGGGGGATGGCCCTGGTCGCGTCGCGACCCGGTCCACGCTCGCTCTGAAGGGCGCTTCGCCCTCCACGCCGACGGCAAAGTGGAACACCGCGCGCTGCGCGCGGCCAACTAGTAAGTACTAGACAGCACTAGTCCTATCTAGCTCCCTGAAGGTGATGATTAGCCGTCGCTTAGCGGAGCGTTGAAGTCCACCTAACAGCGTTTCCCTCATAGTCGATGCACGGGAGCCAAGGCCCTTCTGGAATAGTTGTCTCGCGAGTTAGGTGTGGTGGGTAATGAGTATGCGAGAACTCCCGAGGAGGGACTTCCTAGCGCGAATGGTCGGCGGCGTGGCGGGCGGCGTGGCCGCCCTCTTAGGAATCCCCGCAGGCGTCTTCGTCATTGGTCCCTCGCAAGAACGCAGGACGGGCGACTGGGTGGCGCTGGGTACGGTTGACGACTTCCCGCTCGAGAAACCGCGCCTCATCAGTGCCACGGTGGCCAAACAGCAGGGCTGGGTCGTCGAGGAACAGGAGCTCTCGGTCTTCGTGTCGACTGAGGACGGTACCGAGTTCGTCGCCATGTCCGACAAATGCACCCACCTCGGGTGCCGCGTGCGCTACGTCGACGAGATCGATGAGGCCGCCGGCCCCGGCTTCTTCTGCCCATGCCACAACGGGGTGTTCGACTCCGAAGGCGGAGTCGTCGCCGGACCCATTCCCCGGCCGCTCGACCGGCTCGAAACCAAGGTCGAAGAGGGCCGGCTCTTCGTGAGGGAGCTGTAGCTTGGGCACCAGGGTCGGCGACTGGATCGACCAACGCAGCGGCTGGCGGGACAGCTGGAACCGGGTCTTCCTGGCGAGGATTCCCAACATCTCCTGGGGGCACACGCTGGGAGCGGCCACGCTCATGGCCGTGGTCATCCTGCTCATCACCGGGTTGGCGCTGACGTTCTACTACGTGTCGAGCCCGACCGATGCGCATCAGAGCGTCCAGTACATCACCAACGTGGTCCCTCTCGGTTGGCTGATTCGAGGACTGCACCACTGGGCGGCGAGCGCCCTCGTCGTCCTATCGGTAGCCCACCTCATCAGGGTTGTGATCCACGGCGCCTACAAGTACCCCCGCGAATTCACCTGGTTCACCGGGATCGCGCTGCTGCTCCTGGTCTTCGGCTTCGGCCTCACCGGCAGCTTGCTGCCATGGGATCAGCGGGCCTACTGGGCGACAGAGGTTCGCATCGAGGTGTTTGCAACGGTGCCGTTCATCGGTGACTGGCTGGCCCGATTCCTCCAGGGCGGCGATCAGCTGTCCTCTCTCACGCTCAGCCGCTTCTACTCCGCCCACGTCTGGCTGTTCCCGCTGCTTCTGTTCGGCCTGGTGGCTGTTCACCTCCGTCTGGTACTACGCCACGGCATCTCGGCGAGACCGAAGGAGGAACCGCGGCGCGACGAGGAGCCGCGCAAGCGCGAGGAGGCCTCCCTCCTGTGAAACGTTCCGAGAAACAGGACTACCTAGCGCAATATGACCACGAACGGCGCCGTGGTGACACGTACTTCCCCGAGTATGCGTTGCGGGATCTCAGCGTCGGTCTCGGACTGCTTCTGCTGCTGATGGTGATTTCGGCGCTCTTCGGAGCACCGCTCGACGAACGAGCTGATCCAGCCTCCACCGACTACGTTCCGCGCCCCGAGTGGTACTTCTTCTTCGTCTTCCAACTGCTCAAGTACTTCAGCGGCGACATGGAAGTCATCGGCATAGTCGTCATTCCGATTCTCGGCGTGCTCTTCCTGATTCTCCTGCCTTTCCTGGATCGATCGCGCCAGCGCCACTTCAGGCGGCGCCCGGTCGTGACCGGGGCCACAGTCACCATGTTGGCCAGTGTTGTCGTGCTGACGATGATCGCCGTGGTGGAGGCCCCGCCGCGGGCCGACGCCTCCGATCTGACCTTCGCCGCTGCGGGCATCGACGGTCATGATCTGTTCATCACTTCCTGCGCTCACTGTCACGGCGACGTCGGCGAAGGAGCCCCGAACCCGGCCCAGCCCGGAGACATCATCCCGCCGATCAGCACCGCCGAGTACCTGGCGAGCCGCACCGACGAGTCGATACGGACGGTTGTTGCCGCGGGACTTCCCGGCGCCGGAATGGCCGCTTTCGAGGTGACCCAAGGCGGCCCGCTTCACGCGGAGGAAGTCGATGCCATCGTCGCCCACATTCGGTCGTGGGAGTCGGACCCTCCGGTACAGCTCGACGGTTCGGTCTCCGCGGCCGCTCTCTCCAACAACGCCGAGTTCCTCTACCCCGAGTTGTGTGCCGGCTGCCACGGGATTGCCGGTGAAGGCGGGTCGGGCAGCGCTCTCGCCGCACCGGGGTACCGGCAATCCCGTGACGACCGGCAGATCTTCGACAGCATCAACCTGGGCCATGAAGCAACCGCGATGGTCGCCTGGGGATCAGTGCTGTCCCACAGCCAGATCACCGAACTGGTGGGCCACATCCGCACGCTGGGCGGAGTCGGCCCTGCCGCAGCTCCCCGGTACGCCGTTGATGTGCTCCCCATCTTCGAAGTGCGCTGTGTCGCCTGCCACGGGTCGGCCGGCGGCTGGGACGCGACAACCTGGGCCGGAGCCGTCGAGTCCGGCAACAACGCTCCGGTCGTGATCCCCGGCGATCCGGCCAACAGCATCCTCCTGCAGATGATGTCGGGCACCCACCCCGACGGGATCCTCATGCCGCCCGACGGCAGGCTCCCGGACTCTCTCATACAACTGGTAGTCGACTGGATCGAAGGAGGGGCCCTCGAATGAGCGCTGACACCATCAAGGCACCGCGGCCCATCGTCGCCGGATTCGCGATCGTGGCGGCGGTCCTGATCGGCGCGTTGATCGTGAGCACCGATGCCGCCGTCGCGAAGTCCACCTTCCTGGGCAACTTCAACGCCCAGTATGGAACCGCGGGAACGGCGCTCGACTCATGTTCTCTCTGCCACACGAGCGTTCCGGCGACCAACACATACGGCGCCGACTGGAAGGACAACAACAAGAACTTCGGTGCCATCGAACAAATGGACTCGGACGGCGACGGCTGGACCAACCTCCAGGAGATCGAGGCGCGCAAGTTCCCCGGTGACGCTGCCAGCACTCCGGCTCCGACGACGACAACGCAGCCCCCCACCTCGACAACCACGACGCAGCCGCCTGCCACCACCACGTTGCCCCCTCCCGGCAATGGCCCACTCCAATTCACGGTCCGCGAGTTCGATGTACCGGGTTCAGTGGATGTGCGGAACGGCAACGTCAGCGACGAGATCAAGGTCAGGGTGCGGATCGAGAACGCGACAGAGGACGAGAACGTCAGCGCCACTTTCAAGCTGTATGCCAACGGAAAGCTCGAAGAGACCATCAACCGCACCAACGAAGCCGAAGACGATGGCGAGGTCGACTACGAAGTCAAGTTCGACTTCACATTCAAGCCCGTTCACGCGCCGAAAATCGACTGGTGGCTAACCGTCACCGTCGATTCCCAGACGTCGGCCCCCGCAACGCGCACCACCACCGTGGTAGGCCCCGCCCCAACCACGACGACGACGCAGCCGCCGACGACGACGCAACCACCGGGAACCACCCAACCGCCGGGAACTACCCAACCGCCGGGGACTACGCAACCGCCCGGCAACGTCGACGGGGCGGCAATCTACGCAGCATCGTGCGCGGGATGCCACGGTTCCGACGGCAGCGGGGGTTTTGGCGGTCCAGTCGCCGGCACCTCGATGAACCTCAGGCAGGTGAAAGCCATAACCCGCGACGGCCAGGGAGGCATGCCGGGCTTCTCGAATCAGCTGACCGCGGAGGAGATCAGTGCGGTCTCGGCCTTTGTGCTCACGCTCGGGGGCGGCCAACCACCGGTGACAACGACCACGACGCTGCCACCCGGCACAACAAGCGGAAGTGGGGCGGCTCTCTACCGACAGCACTGCTCGGGATGCCACGGCACAGCTGCCGACGGCGGCATCGGCGGCCCGCTCGTATCGAGTTCCCTCAGCTTCTCGCAGCAGGTCTCGGTTACGAGCCACGGCCGGGGAACAATGCCGGCCTTCAAAGCGGTGCTCACCGCGGCCGAGGTCGAGTCGATCATCCGCTACGTGGTTGGTCTCGGAGGTTCCGGAACGCCGGTCACGACCACCTTGCCGCCTGAGGGAGAGAGTGGCGCTGCCATCTTCACCCGGCTGTGCCGCGCCTGTCACGGCGCCGGAGGATCGGGCGGCAGCGGTGGCGCCATTGTCGATACCGCATTCGGCGGATCGGCTCTGGCAGACGTGATCACCGATGGGATCGGCACGATGCCCGCGTTCGGCAGCCAGCTCGACTCGACCGGCCTGAGCCGGCTCGTCTCCTATGTTGAAGGCCTGGGAGCCGGGGGTTCCGGAGACGGATCATTCGGCGGCACCGCAGAAGGTGTGCCCGGCGATCCGCTCGAGGGATTCGACGGACACGCCTCCGGGAGCGGAAGGGGGCCCGGCGAGGGAGCGGCTGAGTCTCTGGCCGCCCCGGCCGTCGGGGCCAAATCAACGTCTCCGCTTCCGATCGGCAACCCCATCGGCTGGACCCTGGCACTGGTGATCGCGGCCGCCCTGATCCTGTCCGGATCGACATTGACCGGTGCCATGCCCCGGGAGGCCGAACCGGGCACCGGCGGCGGCGGATCCCGCCCCACCCACTACGACTCCCTCAGATCCTGAGGGGCGCGGGGGAACCGCCGGCGACGGAGTCGCCGAAGCAGGTAAGGGGGCGCGTCGCGTGAGGTGGTTCCCGGTACACGGGATCTGTTGCCGGGCGGGCTTGCGCAACCCATAGACGGGAAACCACCGCTAGCGAGCGCCCCCATCGGCGCCGGAGGCGCCACTTCCCCCTCCGGGGGAAGACACTAGGTGCACTCGCCCGACCGCCGCTTTGTACGACCGGCTCTCTGCGTAGGCCCCTCAGCGGACGGCACAGAGGCGCCCCGTGCCCATGAGTTCCCCCGGAGGGAAAGGGACCCGCCGGCGACGGAGTCGCCGAAGCGGGTAAGGGGGCGCGTAGCGTGAGGTGGTTCCCGGTACACGGGATCTGTTGGCGGGCGGGTCGCGGTGAGCTGGGGACGGGAGTCGCTTTGAACGAGCGCCCCCATCGTCGCCTGGCGGCGCCACCTCCCCCTCCGGGGGAAGACACTAGGGGCACTCGAGCGACCGCCGCTTTGTACGACCGGCTCTCTGCGTAGTCCCCTCAGCGGATGACACGATGGGATTCGTCCAACCGCCGCTTTGTATGACCGGCTCTTTATGTGGTTCCCTCTTCGGGGCCGCGTTGGGGGTGGATGCGGCCTTCCTGGCCGACGAGTGAGAGGCCGGTGCCGGCGCCGTAGCGGACCCTGGTGATCTCGCCGAGGATCGAAACGGCAATCTCGGCGGGCGTCTCAGCTCCGATATCCATGCCGATCGGACCGTGGATTCGGTTCACCTCGTCGTCGCTCCACCCATCGGCGCGCAGGCGCTCGACGCGTTCCCGTGAGGTGCGTCGGCTGCCCAAAGCCCCCACGTAGCGAACGGGAGCAGTTCGAATCGCGGCGAGAACCGGATCCTCGAAACGGCGATCGTGGCTCAGCATCACGACATAGGTACGCGAGTCCGGCACGTGTCGCTCCAGGACGGCTTCGGGCCAGCCCACCACCAACTCGTCCACATTGGGGAAGCGCTCCTCGGTGGCCCAGGTGGCCCGGGCGTCCGCCACGATGACCTTGAACCCGAGGACGGGCGCCAGCACCGACAGCGGCTGGGCGATGTGGCCGGCGCCGAAGATGAGCATCAAAGGCTGCGGGGCAATCGTCTCGACGAAGACCGCCCGATCTCCGTAGGTGAGCGTGCGGCTTTGCTCGTTCCGCATCAGTTCGACGGCGTCACCCGCAACAGCGTCGAGAAGCCCATCCGGAAGCGAGCCGGCGAGCACATGCCCGCCGTCGTCCAGCAATACCTTGGCGCCGACGTCCGGCCCGTCGACGACGGTGGCGACGGCGCCCAGCTCCTCGTTGGCGGTGAGGGCCGCTATTGCCTCGAGCACGGCTTTCATCACCTCACCACTTCTCGATGAAAACCTGGATGGTCCCGCCACAGGTGAGACCCACTTCGAAGGCCTCCTCGTCTGCGATGCCGTAGGTGACCAGCTTGGGAACTCCGGAAGTCATGACTTCCTGGGCATGCAGGGCCACATCGTTCTCGACGCAACCGCCCGACACCGATCCGGCCATATCACCGGCGTCCGAGACGATGAACTTGGAGCCCTCGGCGCGCGGCGCCGAACCGGCCACGTTGACAACGGTCGCCACGGCGACGGTCTTGCCGGCATCGGTCCAGCGCTTATAGGTCTCGAGTGTCTCTCGCATGGCTCACCTCCGGGCCGGTACGGATTCCAGCAGCCGCACCACTTCCCTCAAATCGAGAATGTTGGCAGCAGACAGCATGTCGTCGATGAACGGTAGTGCCGCTTGCATACCCCGCGTCTCCGGAGAGTAGTGGGCCCTCCCGGACAACGGGTTCAGCCACACCACACGATGCACGGAGCGAGCGAAGCGAGCCATTTCGGCCGTCAGCAGCGCCGGGTCTCCGGTGTCCCAGCCATCAGAAATGATCAGCCCGATGGCGCCGCCCCGGGTCACCCGCCGGCTCCAATGAGTGTTGAAGTCATAGAGGGCCTCGCCGATCCGGGTTCCTCCGGACCAGTCGTCGACTGCCTCGCTGACCAGGCGCAACGCCGTCTGCGGCAGCTTCTGCTTCAGCTCACGGGTGATCCGGCTGAGGCGCGTGGAGAACACGAACGTCTCGACGCGACCCAGACGACCCTGGGCCGCGTGGAGGAAGTGCAGAAACATCTCGGCATACCGCTCCATCGAGCCGCTGACGTCGGCAAGGACCACGAGGGGACGCCGCCGCGGCTTGCGAGTGGTCATCGCCAGTTGCATCAGGTCGCCGCTCGGACCGACGAGTTTGCGCATGGTTCTACGCATGTCCGGGCGGGTTCCGGCGGGCCCGGCAATCCACCGGCGCGAGTCGGCCTCGGCGGGCCGCCACACGATGTGCGACATGATGCGGCGCACTTCCTCCGACTCGGCGGGCGTCAGGTCGCGGAAGTCACGCCGCTCCAGACGCTCCTCGGACGAGGCTCCGACGACCTCCGGTATCTCGATCTCCTCGAGCGCCTCACCGATCTCGCCGGCGTCGGCGAGAACCGGAAGGCTGAGGTGCTCGGTCTCGAGGGTGACGGTTTGTGGTTCCTCACCGCTTTCGGGTTCGGCGTCATAGCGAAGCAATCCCCGCCCGAAGAAGCTCTCAAACGCTTCGTCGAATATCGGACGCTCCGTGGGACGAGCAATCACGATTGCCGCGAATGCACTCTTGACGTCCGCCCGGTGTGCCAGCCCGATCGCATCGATGGCGGCCGTCAGCTCCTCCACCCCCAGCGGCCCGACTCGGAGTCCCCGGTCACGCAGGTGCCGCACGAACTGCAAGAGGTTGACGGTTAACGCGGCCGTCACTCTGCGACCAGCAGCCGATCAACGCCTTCGGAGCGGACCCGGGCAACGTCCTCCTGGTACTTCAAGACCACCCCGAGAGTGTCGTCGATGGTTGCGGCATCGAGCCCCGACCTACCGAGCACTGTGAGGGCATGACCCCAGTCCAGCGTTTCCGCCACCCCGGGGGGTTTGAACAGGTCGGACTTGCGGAGTTCCTGCATCGCGATGGCGAGCTGTTCAGCAAGACGCGCGGGGACATCCGGGGCCTTGGCGTTGATGATCGCCAGCTCCCGCTCGTATGAGGGATAGTCGATCCAGTGGTAGAGGCAGCGCCGTTTCAACGCGTCGTGGATCTCCCTTGTGCGGTTCGACGTGATGACCACTACCGGCGGCACTGCGGCCTTGATCGTTGCGACCTCCGGAATCGTCACCTGGAAGTCGGACAACAGCTCGAGCAGATATGCCTCGAACTCTTCGTCGGCTCTATCGAGCTCATCGATCAGCAACACGGGCCGCCGCCCCGCGGCCCCTTGCTCGATGGCCTGTAGAAGTGGACGTGCCACCAGGTACTGGCGACTCATGATGTCGGTGACATCGGCCGCGGCCGTTCCGGTGGCTTCCATCATGCGAATCGCCAGCATCTGACGGGCGTAATCCCACTCGTAAAGGGCGTGAGAGACGTCCAGCCCCTCGTAGCACTGCAACCGGATCAGGTCTTCACCAAGGATCTCAGCGAGCACCTTGGCGATCTCTGTCTTACCGACACCGGCCTCGCCCTCGAGAAAGAGCGGGCGTCCCATTTGCAAGGCGAGGTGGATCGTCACCGCAAGCGGCCGATCGGCGATATATGAGGCCGCCGCCAGGGCTTCCTGGACTTCTTCTACAGACTCGGGAATCACATCGGCACTGTAGCTGCGGGGTGATCCCCAACAGCCACCGGACCGGGTACACGCCCGCCCCCACCCTCTAGGTCAAACCGATCTCGAGGATGACCGCACCGGCGCCGGCTACCACCGGCGTGTCCGGAACAACGGCGGCCGGAAGCACCACTGTCGTGCCGGGAGGAGCTTCGTGATGGCCTATCCGGACGGTGCCGGAGATCACCATGAGCACCCGAACGTCCCGCGCGGGATCGATCGGAACCTCCCCACGCGCCGCCCGGTGCTCGCGGATCCAATAGGCATCGCCCGTCGGAAGGGTCCGGCTCCCGGCCGTATCGGGCCTGGGCACGAAGTCGCTCCTCAACTCGGGACGAATCGCTTCGAGTGCCTCGGCACCATGCATCGCCCGATTGGGCCGGTCGTAGCGGTCCTCCCAGTCGTAGATGCGGAACGTTGTGTCGCTCGGGGTTTGGACCTCCGCCACCATCACCCCTGCCCCCAGGGCATGAACCAGGCCGGCGGGAAGATGATGAAAGTCGCCGGCAGTTGCCGGAACCAGGTCGAGGAGACCGACCACCCCGGCGGTGCCCACCCGGGCCGCCACATCCTTGGTGGTGACCCCCGGCCGCAGCCCGAGATAGAGGTGGGCTTCGGGATCCGCAGCGATCACGTACCACGACTCCGTCTTCAGCCGTGCCTCCGGATGCCGCTCCGTGTAGTCGCGGTCCGGGTGAACCTGCACGGAAAGGTGCTCACGAGCGTCTATCAGTTTGATCAGAAGCGGGAAGTCGCCCTCGGGCGTCGGGGCCGCCCGGCCCAGGAGGTCCTCGCCGAACCGGTCAATCAGTTCGCGCAGCGACCGGCCGGCCAACTCACCCGACGCGACGCGGGACCGCGGATCGCTCACGGTGGCGACCGCCGCCGCCGGAAGGTCCGCGACCTCCCAGCTCTCCCCAAACGGGCCGCCGGCGGGGATCTGCTTGCCGTAGCCGGCGAGCCGGTTGCCGCCCCAGGGTTTCTTGGCAAACACCGGCGACATGATCAGCGGCATGAGCTGTGTCATCGATTACGCCTCCCGGTGCAGGTTGCCGAACGGCGCCTGTGCGCGGTTCCCTGCGAGCGCCTCCAGGCTAAACGGCCGGAGCACTCTGCAATGGCATCTCGGCGAGCCGCGACAGGCACTCAGACCAGGGTCAGGAGCACGCTGAGGGACCCCATGGCCACAACCGACGTGACGAGAATCGCCGCGCTGGCCACCTCGGTCTCCAGGTCGAATTCGAGTCCGATGAGTCCCACGAGGACCGCCGTCGGCATCGCCGCCAGCACGAGCCCGGAGTCGCGGGCAACACCTTCGAGCCCAATTACAAAGGCCACCGCCAGAAAGACCAACGGGCTCACGACGAGCTTGGCCACCGTGATGAGACTGAGACGGCTCCAACCGGCGGCCACACGCGTCGATGCCAGCTGAATCCCGAGGGTGAGGAGCATCACCGGGATCATGGCCTCCGCCAGCAGGCCGATGAACCGATCCGGCGCCGTCGGAAGCGTCGATTCGGTACCGGCCATGATGAACGCCGCCGGAACGGCGAGGATCGCCGGAGTCGTGACCACCCGGCGCAGGGCGGTCAGGGAGCTCCCGCTGCGAAGACGGGAGCTGGCAGTCACACCAAAGCCGAAGATGCACGTGGTCACCGCCAGGAAGTGAATCGCGGCAGCCGTCAGGGCCGCCTCTCCAAGACCGAACAGCACCACGGGAAAGCCCAGGTTGCCGACGTTGCCCATCGCCGACGACATGGAGTCGATGATCTTGCGCCCACCCGACTCCCGTCTCAAAGCGACCCACACGAGTGTCCACACGATCGACACGGTGATCACGGAGCTGGCGATCATCTGAACGACGGGCCCGTCGAGCGCCGTCGGATCGCTCAGCACAGAGTAGATGAACGCCGGGGCCAGAAGCCAATAGGCCAGCGTTGCCAGCGGCCGGTGATCGAGCTTGGCGATGCGCGCCGCCGCGTAGCCCGCCCCGGCAACGCCGAACACCGGCAACAGCACGTCGATGAAGATGCGAAGCAGTTCGGGCACGGCCCAGAGCGTAACGGTGTCGCGCCATCGGCCGGCCAAACGATCCATATACTCCGCCGATGCGAACAATCGGCCTACTCGGCGGCATGAGCTGGGAGTCTTCGGTGGAGTACTACCGGATCATCAACGAGGAAGCCCGTCGTCGCCTGGGCGGCACCCACTCGGCGAAGTCCGTCATGTACTCGGTCGACTTCCATGATGTCGAAAAGCTGCAACATGACGGTGACTGGGAAGGCGCCACCGCCATGATGGTGGCAGGGGCCAGGGCGGTCGAGGCAGGTGGCGGTGAATGCCTCGTCATCTGCACGAACACGATGCATCGTATGGCTGATGAAGTGCAGGCAGCGATCGGGATACCGCTGATCCACATCGCCGATGCCACCGCCGCGGCGATCAAGCGGGCCGGCGTCGGCACCGTCGCACTGCTCGGTACCCGGTTCACCATGGAAGAGGACTTCTACCGGGGCAGGCTCATCGATGCCCACGGTATCGAGGTTCGGATCCCCGACCCGGCCGGCCGGGCAATCGTTCACGACGTCATCTACGACGAGCTTGTCCAGGGCGTCATCGATGACGTCTCCCGGACCCGATTCATCGAGATCATCGACCGGCTCACTGCGGACGGTGCCGAGGGGGTCATTGCCGGCTGCACAGAGATAGAGTTACTGGTCGAACCCCATCACGTCGCGGTCCCCTATTTCCCAACGACCCGGCTGCACGCCCTGGCGGCCATCGATTGGGCGCTGACGGACTCCTAGATGTTCTGTCCGCGAGGTTGTTGACAATCTCGGCTGTTGGCGGGTCGATTAGGCAGCCGCGCCATCAGTTGAAGCCTGGCGGCAGCTGCTGAGCGTGGTCTTCTGAGTGCTCGCGACTGCTACATCCCGGATCCCGGACGGCGGTGGGTGCGCGATATCGTCCGAGGTGGTGAGTGTTCGCGGCGCCTCCGCCGAACATGCGTACATCCGGGCGAGATATCGCCGGCATGTACGCAAGAAACGACGACGGCACACTACTTCTCGAACATGCGTACATCCCGGCCAGATACCGCCGTCATGTACGCAAGAACCACTGGCCTCCGACGGGACAGCGCTCGCGAGCAGATCACCGCTTAGGCGCAATATCGCACATCCCGTCATGTAGCGCAGACCGGCACCTCGACGAGCGCGCAAGTCAGACGCGAGATGGCAGACTTCGGTCCATGGTGCATCACGAAGATGAAAGAGAGCTTTGCGGAACTGCTCGAACTGCGACCCGTAGGCAGCGTTCAGCGAGTAGCTCTCTACTTCTCGAGGTTCCGCGAAGCCGGATCTCCTCCGCCAGCCGACTTCGTGATCGAACTGGAAAGGCAAGGTTTCGAGGCCGTCGCCGACGAGGAGCTGACTGGCGACGGGTTCTGGCATGTCGCCGCGTTCCGGCGAGAGCCGGTCGACGAGTCCCACCTCAGGCGAGTACTGCGAGAAGCACAGGTGCTAGCCATCTCCATGGGTGCGCAGTACGACGGGTGGACCTGGCGCACAACGGTCGCCGAGCAAAGACAGCACCGATCACCAGATCCCGAGCAGTAACGCCCGCCTTGCCGAATGGCGCCGATCAGGCACGTCTGCGTGCGTTCTCAAAGCCCGTTACACGGCCGACCTCTTCAACATCAGCGTCCTTATAGCCGCGGACCCGTCATGGGGAAGGCTCCGCCGTGGGCCGCAGAGGCTGATCGCTACAGCCGATGGGCTCGATGGTGGAAGCGTCGATTGAGCGACACTCAGCCAGGAACCAGGCTCGTGCACCGAAGCCGTCCCGAGTCGCATCCGTATACACCTGGACCCTCCCATCAGGGAGCAGCCGAAGGATGAAGATGATCCAATCGCCCTCAGTGGTGAGGCGCGCCTGAATCATCTCAGCGGGATCGCCTGCATCGATTCGCGCCGCAAAACATTCCCGCGATTCCTCGTCATGATCAAGACCCTCGAAAGTCTGGTTCCGGCCCCGCACTTCGATGTCGACCCCGCAATACGGCAGCGGGACACGAGTGGCCACTTCGGGTGGTGCACCGTCGAGGTCGGGACCGCCAATCGGTAGCCCCGCCTCGACCGTTGTCGATCCAGGCACCAATGATGTGGTCGTCGGCTGTTCGAGGGGTACCGAGGTCGACGGAGTGCCGGTGGGCGAAGATGCACTGACAGGTGCCTGTGTCGTCGAGGTTGCACCCCCACCTGTCGGGCTGCAGGCCGCCGCCGCGAGGCTCATACCAACGAACAACACAACAAGTCTGAGGCTTATCGCTTCTCCACGGCTGCGACTGTCCCGGGCGGCGGCGCTGGTCATGCAACCAGCCGTACGTTGCTGCCCGGGGTATTGCACATCGGCTCCTTCTCCGAAGCTTCGATGGAGGTCCCAATGCTACGACGCAACACCAACAACGTCGGCTCCCGGTCCGAACACTTGTTGTCGAGTCATAACGCCCATTTGTGAGGGTGCACGGGATCCTCACTTCGTGCGCTAACTCGTGGCGGCGGGCGCGCCACGATCGGTGCTGCACGAGTTGGCTGCGGCAGTGTTCGGCTCAGTGCGGCGGCCGGATCGGGGCCATCGACTGCCTCGAAACGTAGGGCTGCGACGAGACCAGTGCGTGCATTGTTACGCGGTCTTCGATCGGTGAGCTCGGCTCGGCACCGGCTGATCAGACTCGGACGAGCTCCAGTGGATAGTCGTGCATGCTCGCGCAGCCGTCGGCGGTGACGACACAGAGATCTCCTGTCTGGACGCCCACGGTCTCATCGAGCGTGATGACGTTCGGCTGTATGACCAGCGTTTGCCCCTCTTCGAAGACCCAGGGGTCATCGATCTGGGTGGTCGAGCGGGTGCGGAGGCTGGGTGGCAACAGACCGATGGCGAAACCGTGCACGAGACCGTCGCGAATCGTGAATCCGGAGTCGTCGATGAGGTCCGATGCCGCCCACACGTCCTCGTGGGTGGCCCCCGGCCGGATCGCGTCCCGCACCGATCGGTACACCTGTTCTGCAACGGCGTGAAGCTCGGTGATGATCGCCGAGGGCTCGGCACCGACGACGAACGTACGCAATCCCTGGCCGGCATACCCGCCGTGCGAAATCGAGATTTCGCACGAAACGACGTCGCCCACCGCGACCCGTCGGGAGGACAGGACCTGGGCGGGGACACAGCGGTCGGGATCGTCCATCGGGGTCGACGCCAGGTAGTAGAACGTGGTGAGCCCACCATCGGCGAGATAGGCGGCCTCGATGGCTGCGGCCAACTCGTATTCCCGAACGCCGGGTGCCAGGGCTTGCTCGAGCGCCCGAAGCGCAGCATCGGTGTGTGCTGCTCCCTTCTGGAGCCAGACCAGCTCTTCGGCGCTCTTCGTGACCCGCATTGTGCGGAAGTCGTGGGTGACGTCTCGAAAGGTCGAAGTCGCCGCAGTCGCCTGCATCGCGGCGTAGTGCTGGTACGGCATCATCCCGACCACGCCAACCGACCGCGACCCGAGGCGCTTCAACTCCGCGCCGATCGTGTTCCCATACTCGGTGCCACCCCAGCGCACATCGGCGAGGTGACTGACCTCGGTGGCGTTGGGCACGTGGTTGAAGCTCTGTACGAACAAAGTGGGCGCTTCGTGAAGGGATACGACCACGTAGTTGTCGCGCATGCCGAGGTATGTCGACAGGTAGTGGACATCTGCCTGCACGGCGCGGCCCATGGCGGACCACCCGAACACAACGAGGGTGTCCAGGCCGGCGTCCGACATGAAAGCGCGCACCCTGACGAGTCGGGCACGGTTCTCTTCATCGCTGAATCGCAGGTACGGGGCACTGTCCATCGTCATGTCCTTGTTCGCTTGTGCTGCACGCTACCGCGGACGGTGTTCCGGTCGGCGGCGCAGGGAGGGCTCCACTCAGCGCAGTGTGGGCGTCACAAGCCGCCGTGCCCTTCTCTCAACGGCTCGAAACGCTGGCGCCGCCGCTGGTGTCGACGTCGAGCACGCTGGGAGAGCCAATCACGTCGACAGACGCCCCTCCGGAGGCATCCCCGGTCAAAGAGCCTCCGGCGAACAATCGCACGCTGGCTCCGCCGGACACATCGACGGTGGCGTCAACGGCAAGCAGATCCGTAGCGTTGATCGAGGCGCCGCCTGAGGCCTGTATGTCCAGCCGATTCGCAGGCCCCCGGGCGACGATATCTGCGCCGCCGCTCGCCTCCAGCGCCTCGAGCCGCGGCATCACGACTGTGACGACCCGGTCCAGACCCGACCCGGACAGTCGCACCGAACCGTTGAACTTCACGACGAGTGTGCCACCGGAGACATCGGTGACGAGCTTGTCGAGGACGTTGTCGTCGTAGTTGACGGTTACGGAATAGGCAGCGCCGTCTTCGACGAGCACATCGACGTCGATCCCCGCGCTCACGTCAATCGAGTCGAAGCCGGTCACATCGCGCACTTCCGAGACGATATTGCCCGACCCCTGGACACCGCACGCCGCCTGGCTCACGACGAGGAGGGCACCGCCCAGCACGACCGAGATCTTCCGCGCTCCGGGCATGACCTCACCTTCCTTCGTAGACCCGTTGCCTGTTTGAACCCTACGCGTCCGACACTCCGGCTGGTCTTGGCCGAGGCCCACGGAGCGGTTCATATCGGCGGCCCCGGCGGTGTGGCAGCGGGCGTGGTGGTAGCGTTTGCCCATGCAGGACGAAGACCTCCAGATTGATGTGAACGGCGAACGTGTGCCGCTCTCGAAACTCATCGCCAGCCATCTCTCCCTTCAGGACGAGTTGGCCGACTTGCGCGATGACACGAAGAAGGCAATGCGGAAGCTCTCCAATGAGGAGGAGCTGCGTCCGTGGCAGGTGGAGATACTCAAGTTCCAACGCCATCTCGAGGCACAAGGCCTGCGCATGATTGTCCTCTTCGAGGGGCGTGACGCCGCCGGCAAGGGTGGGACGATCCGCCGGGTCACCCGCTACATGAACGAAAAGCATTACCGGGTTGTGGCGCTGGGTAAGCCGCATCATGAGCAGAAGACCCAGTGGTACTTCCAGCGTTATGTCGCTCAGTTCCCCCGGGGAGGCGAGATGGTCCTCTTCGACCGCAGCTGGTACAACCGGGCCATCGTGGAGAAGGTGTTCGGATTCTGCACCGACCTCGAGTACGAGAACTTCATGAAGGGGGTCGTCGGCTTCGAGAAGGATCTGGTGCGCCAGGGAACGATCCTCATCAAGCTCTACTTCAGCGTCACCAAAGAGGAGCAGGCCCGCCGCTTCGAGCGGCGGCGTGACGACCCGCTGCGGCAGTGGAAGCTGAGCGAGATCGACGTCCAGGCTCAGGAACATTGGGATGACTTCACGGAACTGAAGTTCGAGATGCTCAAGCGCACCAGCACTCCCGCAGCGCCTTGGACGATCATCCGCTCGGGTGACAAGCAGCTGGCGCGGCTCAACGCCATGAAGGTGATCCTCAACTCGGTTCCATACGAGGACCGCAGCACCACGCTCGACTTCGTGCCCGACCACAACGTCGTCATCTCGGGGGCCGAGGAGCTCAGCAACATGAAGGCCGATCGTATCCGCAAGGGCAAGTTCACGCTCTGACACGTGGGCCGGCCTGATCCGCCGCCGACGCGCCGACCTTAAGCTGGCTCGATGTCCCATGACCCACCGCGCGTTCTGACAACAAGCGCGGGAACCCGACCCGGCCACTTCGGTCCCACAGAGTGGATCCTCGTCGTCGTCATCTCGGTGACATGGGGCTCCTCGTACCTGTGGATTGCGCTCGGCCTCGAATCGTTCGCTCCCGGCCTGATCGCGTGGCTGCGACTAACGATCGGCGCGGTGGCCCTGCTCTTTCTGCCACGCCAGCGAGTCACCATCGAACGTCACCACTGGCGAGGCATCCTGCTGATAGCCGTAGCCGGAAACGCCGGTCCGGCGCTGCTGTTCGCCATGGCCGAGCAGACCATCGAGTCGTCTGTCGCCGGGATGCTGACCGCAGCAACGCCGCTGGCAACGCTGGCGCTCGCGTTGCTGCTCGGCAACCGCACGCTGCGACCGATTCACGTCTACGGACTGCTGCTTGGCTTGATCGGCGTGCTCATGATGTCCGCAGAGAGCGTCATCGGGGCCGACGCCGGTGTGGCCGGCGTGATCTACGTCATCATTGCCATTCTCGGATACGCCATCACGTCCAACGTGACCGGGCCGCTGGCCGAGCGGTACGGAGCGGTTGCGGTGGTCGTGCGCTCGCAGGCGATCGCGATCGTCCTCGTGACGCCATCGGGGCTCTTCGCTCTGAATGACTCGACGTTCTCGTGGAAGTCGTTCATCGCCGTGGCAATCCTCGGAGTGTTTGGTACGGGGATCGCCCGGGCGCTCCAGGCCACGTTGATCTCACGTTCCGGTGCTCCGCGGGCATCGGTAATCGGCTATCTCGTGCCGGTCGTCGCAGCCATCCTCGGGGTGGTATTCCTCGGGGAGCACCTCGCCGTCGCCGAAGTGCTCGGGCTGGCAATCATCACAGTGGGAGCCTTCCTCGGATCCCGTCGGATCAGCGCACGCCGGACAAGGGGCGCGGATATCAATCAGCCGAGCGCGCCATCCTGATAGCTTCTGTGTATGCAAGATGAGTCGCAGCCGGGCGCCACACTGATTATCCGGGCTTGGCGGGCGCCAGACGGGAAACTCGCAGCACGGATTACGTATGGAGTTGACGGCCGGGAACCGGCGCTCGAAATGTCGACGGTTGAATCCGAAGCTGAGGTCATAGCGGTGCTTCGGGACTGGATGGATCGTATTCAGCCGTAGCCCGTCCGGTGGGGCCAAAAGGCCCTAGCGCTCAGGCTTCCGGGGAGGCAGGATGGATATACGAGCAAAGCCCCTGCGGCGCCAAGCATCGGGTCCATAGACCCGGAAAAACAAAGCACATTGGGCGCCCACCTGGGGCTTTGCTTCGCGATTGAACCGCTTGTTCCACAGGACAGGTTCGACGGTGCCCGAAGTCGGCCCCCCGGGACTTTTGTGCCCGCCCCAGCTCGCCCCGATAGAATCCAGGCGAGCAAGAACGCGGAGGTTGAATGAACAGCTGGGACGCGGCGGCCAAGGTCTGTTCGGCCTTCCTGGATCATGTTGACTGGTCCGACTCCCCGGGCGCTCCGTGGGATCTTCTCAACGACACCGATGAGGCATGGTTTCGCCGCGAGGCCCGAGCGCTCAGCAAACGGGTTCAGGAGCACGCCACCCACATGACGTCGGAGGAGCTCGCGGCGACCACCGAGTTCCTGGTCACGGTTATCACCGAAGCCGACGAGATCCCGGAGGGCACTCCTAACGCCGGATTGTGGCTTGGAGACGCCTTCCTGGAGGCCAAGCGCACGCTGGCGCCCTAGTGGCCCGGCGGCGCTAGATCTCGCTCGTCACGAGCACGCCGCCCATACGAGCGACGGCACGGACGCTCAGGTGAGGAGCGTCGTCCGGGAGCGATTCGACCGGAGTCACCCGGGCCTCAACACCACCGGCCTTCGTATCTGCGGCAAGGTCGACCGCCCACTCCGCGGGCACAACAACCCGGATGCCCCCCATCATCGTCTTCACCTCGAGGTTGGCGCCGGAGGAGTCAAGCGTTGCGTCCCGCAGATCGATGTCGGCCCCGCCCATTGAAGTGATCACCGAACCGGAGCGTAGCCCGGGTGCCCGGCTCTTGAACTTCCTACCCCCGAAGATGGCGGCCACCTGGAATTCGTTGCTGTCGCCGTCACCTCGGGTCAGTTTCCTCGAGATTGCCAGGCCGGCTATCAGAGCAGCCAATTCAACGACGGCGATCAACACAGCAGCTCGTACCAGCTTGCGAATCATCTGTGCCTCCCTTGGGGACCTCGCTCCAACAGTACTCCCCCCGAGCATCGACGAGGCCGGAACCGGCGCGACACCCACCCCGGAGATACGCAGCGGGGATACGCAGTGAGCCCAGGCGACACCCGGGCTCACTGCTCCTCCCTGGCCTGATGAGGAGCGGTTGGACCGGACGGGCAGCGAGGGGCAAACCCGCCCTGCTTAGCTCCCTTCAGGGCCATGAGACGGCCCGAAAGCGATGCTCCAGGAGGAGCTCGGAGCATCGATAGTGAGCCATCCATTGTTGACCGGACGCATGCGCCCGGAAGTCAGCTTGTTCTGGTCGATCCGAATCTCTGGCCGTACCGGCGGTGGCTAGACCGCCACTCTCAGTGAACCAGTTGCCGGGCGAAGTCTGTAGAGGCTTATGGACCTTTCCGGCCCGCCTGAGGTCCAGAATCGCGCATAGGGGGTCGAGGCCTGAGGCCCCAACCCCCTATCTCAGGCTACGAAATTCGCCTCCCCATAGTGGATCCCGCGGCCCACGGTGACGACGTTGCTCTCACCGGTGGAGACCAGCAAAAGTGTGTAGTCCGCTTCCTTACCTTTGTGGCGGTATTCGGACAGATACCAGCCATGGGCGTCGGTCGTCATCGTCTCGACAAGATCGCCGACTGCGTCTCGCAGCTCAACCTCAGCGATCGGCACAGGACTGCCGTCTGCCGACAGCACGAGGCCACCGAACCCCTTGACGTTCTTGAACTCGTTGTGGTTGGCGACCAAGACACGACTCAGTTCATCTCCATCAACCTCGAGCCGGAAGCCATGGTCCGACTCGTCGATGACGTTGACACCGGCGAGATCAGGATTCAGCTCGGGGTCGTTGAAGGCGTCAGCCGCTCCGCCTGTCCAACCTCTTGCGCCCTTCAGCCCATAGTCGACGTGGAGGTTCAGATACTGGAAGCCACCCGTGCCGCTCACCGAAACAACGTGAACGTCCCCGTAGCCGATGCTGCCATCGCCGTTGCTGTCGGTGTAGTCGTCGAGTCCGAATGTCGCCGGGAATGCCTCACCGTCACCGATGGGCGTGAAGCAGTCGCCGTCACCGACGTCCACGCCGCTGTAGGCATGGAGCGGCATCGCTCCCTGCGTAACGAACGGGTAGGGAATCTCCAGCTCGATCGTTGCCTCACCGGCCGTCCTGACGAACGTGTTCCAGAAGAACTGGCCGGGGTTGCTCGCCGAGAGCTTGAAGTGGCCCGGCCAGTTCTGCATGTCCGGCGTGAATACGAGGTCGAAGGCGTCAACCATGCACAAGTCAGAGTCCGT